>NZ_JASCPT010000081.1:0-25307 GCF_029959775.1 Pseudomonas sp. PS01270
CATCCCGAACTCAGCAGTGAAACGATGCATCGCCGATGGTAGTGTGGGGTTTCCCCATGTGAGAGTAGGTCATCGTCAAGATTAAATTCCGAAACCCCAATTGCGAAAGCAGTTGGGGTTTTGTTTTAGTAGAAGTTCCTGTTTTTGCTGGCTTGTTACCGTGTTGACGGGCCAGATAAAGAATTTCTTGACGACCATAGAACATTGGAACCACCTGATCCCATCCCGAACTCAGAAGTGAAACGATGTATCGCCGATGGTAGTGTGGGGTTTCCCCATGTGAGAGTAGGTCATCGTCAAGATTGAATTCCGAAACCCCTGTCTGCTAACGCAGACAGGGGTTTTGTCATTTAAGCGTGTACGAAAGATCAGGCTGTTCTTCGGATCCTGGTGCTGCGTCTTGCCTGCCACTTGCGCCACCAAATATAGACGCCCGTCCCTGACAACCCCGCAATCAACACACCCAGTACCGCGATCATTACCTGCCCTGTCACCCCGATGATCCGTCCTCCATGTATGGGCAACTGAAGTCGATAGAACTGCTCTCCAAGCGTGCCCTGTCCCGCGATCTCCTGTCCCAATAATCGGCCATCGGTACCGTGAAAGAACAACCAGGATTTTCCATGGGCGTCCGTATCGTGCTGTCCAAATCCTGCGCCGTAGAAGTTGTACTCAAAGCTGTAATACAACTCGCCTATTGCCGTCGTCAGTCCTAATCGTTTCCCTTCCTGCAATGCCCTTTCGTACGCCTGTTGATAACTCAACTGTGTCGTCCCCAGTTGATCGGCGGGCATTCGTCCTCTGGCTTCATGTACGCTCGGCTCGATGGGCGAAAACAAAGAAACCGCAGGCTTGAATACCTGGCTCGGCAAGTTCATCGCCACGCTACTAACGGCGATCGGTAACAGCAGCAGCCACAACCACAATCCGCCAGCGCGATGCAGATCGAAGTTCAAGCGGTAGGCATGCCCGCCTTTGACCTTCCACGCAGTAGCCCACTTCTTCCAGAATGGCTTGCCACGCGGCAAGGTCAGCCACAATGCGACAAAACAGTCGATCACCCACGCGATGGCCACCAAGCCCATCAACAGCAGTCCCCAGTTATCGGGCAATGTCAGGTTGTAGTGAAACTCCAGAATGAACGGGATGAAGTTCTCCCGCTGAAAACAGCATTCACCCCAGTAGCGCGCACCTTTTTGCTCCGCGCTGACCGGGTCCAGATAGAACACCTGATTGCGCTCATCAAACGGCTGGCCCGTCGCCGGATCCTTACGCGGAACGGCCGCCAGTAGCGCCGTATGCCCCGTCTCATGGGGATACTCCATGTACCAGACTTGCAGTTTCGGATGTGCAGTCTGCACCGCATCTACCAACGCGCCCGGCGACAAGCGCTCACCCACTGACGCCGCCTCGTAGAACTGCGGATTCAGCCACTCATCCAGTTCGTGATTGAACGCCAGCACACTGCCGGTCAGCCCGGCCAACAATAAAAACGTCGCAGTGGCCAAGCCAATGTACCGATGCAACAAAACCAGAAACGCACGCATACAAAACACCCCGAAGAAACGACAAAGCCAGCCCCTGATAGCAGGGGCTGGCTTTTTTATGCACAGGACATAGCTTTAGAACTGATAGCTGACGGTCGCCGCTACGTTGCGTTCTTCGCCCATGTAGCAGAAGTTCAGACTGGCGCAGGACGCGACATAGGATTCATTGGTCAGGTTGTTCGCGTTGAGCCGAACATCAACACCCTTCAAACCAATCTTGCCCAGGTCATAACCGATCGAGGCATCGAACAGCGTGTAAGACGGCACCTTCATCGTGTTCTCCGCATCGGCCCAGCTGTAGCCGACGTAGCGCACCCCACCGCCCAAGCGCAGCCCATCAAGTGCGGCGCTGTCGAACTTGTAGTCAGCCCACAGCGAGGCCATGTGTCGCGGCGCTTGAGTCGGTGAGTTGCCCTTGTTCTCGATGACATCGGTCGGCGTGCTCAAGGTGCTGATCATCGATTTGGAATATTCGATATCAGTGAAGGTGTAACTGCCGAGCACTTTCAAGTTATCGGTCAGTTGCATGTGCGCTTCCAGCTCCAGACCTTGCGAGCGTACGGCACCGACCGCGCGATAGAAGTTTTCCTGCGGCAGTTTGGTCGCGAGGTTTTCCTGGTCGATGCGGAACAGCGAGGCGGTAAACAGGTTATCGGTGCCCGGCGGCTGATACTTCAAACCGACTTCCCACTGTGTGCCATCGGTAGGGGCGAGTGGATTACCGGCGCTGTCGGCATAGGAGTTCGGGTTAAACGACTCGGAGTAGCTGATGTATGGCGCCAGACCGTTATCAAACAGATATAAAGCGCCGGCACGCCCAGTGAGTTTCGTGCGCCGATCATTGATCTCTGTACCAACCGGACGCCCCGCTTCGGCGATGCGGTTTTCATCGGATGTCTCGACCCAGTCCTGACGCAGGCCCAGCGAGAAGCGCCACTTGTCCATCTCGATCAGGTCTTGCAAATACACACCGGTCTGTTCGAGGCGCCGCAGATAGCTGGTGTTGCCGTACATCTCGATCCCCGAGTTACCGTACACCGGATTGAACGCATTGATCGGCGCGAGGCCACCGCTGGTCCAGTCGACCACGGTTTTGCGCCGTTGATAATCCGCGCCCATCAGCACCGTGTGCTTGGTCGCGCCGGTGAAGAATTCGGCCTGCAGCATGTTGTCGACGATGAACGCATGCAGGCGCTCATCACCGCCGGTGTAATAGCGGTTCAGTTCATTGCTGGTCGGGGTGGTCCAGCCATAGGCGTAGACCTGATCCATGTTCACTTTGGAATCGAGATAGCGGAAGTTCTGCCGTGCCGTGAAGACGTCGTTGAAGCGATGTTCGAACTGGTAGCCGAACGATTGCTGGTCACGGGAGTAGCCGTCGATCCCCGGTTCGCCCTCGAAGAAGCGCGGCGAGATGCGCTCGCCATTGTGCTGATGGATCGTGCCGTCCGCCGGAACGCCGCCGTGGTAACCACCGTCCGGATCGTGTTGCAGATAGGCCTGCAGGGTCAGCGAGGTGTCTTCGCTGAAATCGATGCTCAACGTCGGCGCGAGGGCGAAGCGTTTTTCCTTGTTGTGATCGAATTGCGTGTCGGACTGATCGCTTAGTCCGGTCAGACGATAGGCGATGCGCTTGTCGTCATCGACCGGACCGCTGAAGTCAAACCCAACCCCATGCTGGCCTTGCGTCCCCACTGTGGCCTGCACCTGATGATAAGCCTCATACAACGGCTTTTTGCTGGTCAGCGCGACCAGACCGCCGGGCGAGCTACGGCCGTACAGCACGGACGACGGGCCTTTGAGAATGTCCACACGCTCGAGGAAATACGGATCGACCTGCATGGTGCTGTAAGTGCCGCTGTCGCCCATCGACTTGAGGCCGTCGAGGTAGATGTTGTCTACCGAGCCGTCGTTGAAACCGCGCATCGCCACGTAGTCGTAACGGTGCGTGGCGCCATACGGGTTGGTCAGCACACCCGGGGTGTAGCGCATCGCTTGCGAGACGGTTTGCGAGCCTTGGTCATCCATTTGCTCACGCGTCACCACCGATACGCTTTGCGAGGTCTCCAACAGGGCGGTACTGGTCTTGGTGGCGATCTGGCTGTGCGTGGCGTTGTAGCCGGCCATGCTGCCCAGCGCGTTGCCGAGGGCGAAGCCTTTGATGTCGGTGGTCGGCAAGGCCATTGCTTCGCTTTCAGCCAGCGGGCGCAGAATGTAGCTGCTGCCGTCCTGGCTGACGGCTTCCAGCCCTGAGCCACCGAGCAAATGGCTCAAGGCCTGGTCGGTCGAATATTCACCCTGCACGCCGGGAGATTGCTGACCTTGGGTCTGTTGCGGCGTCATCGCCAAGGTGATGCCGGCCTGCCGGGCGAACTGATTCAATGCCTCGCCCAATGGCCCGGCAGCAATGTTGTAGCGGTGGCTGATCTCGGTGCCGGTGTTGGCGGCCAGACTCAGGCTCGGTAATACGCTGACGCCCAGCGCGGTGGTCAGCAGTGCCGCGCGAACCGCATGGCGCAGTAGTGTCGATTCTGCAGTGAAATTCAGAGGGTTCTTACAAATGGCGCGGACAGTCATTGTGGATTTCCGTAGGCAGTCGCGGGGGCTGAGTTGAAGTGCTTACTGACTAAGCCGGACTGCCTGCGAAAACCCGCCAAAAATAATCACACCGCACGTTCCAGGGTCACCCACCAGCGGGTGCGATAACGCAATTGCACCGGCAGCGTCTGCGGCAGGACCGCCAGCAGCCTGTCGGTGTCCTCCAGACGGAACACCCCAGAAAGGCGCAGGTCTGCGATCTCCGCCGAACAATTGAGATAACCCGGGCGATATCGGCCCACTTCAGCGAGGAAGTCACCCAGCCGCATATTGCGCGTGACAATCAAACCGTCGAGCCAGGCGCCTGCATCCATATCCGGCGTCGGCGCAGCGCGCAAACCGCTTTGGTCGACCAGAAAACTCTGCCCGGCGAGCGCCTCGAGCGAATGCCCACCGGCGTGAACCACGACTCGACCACGGGTAACGCTGAGCCGCGTGCACTGATCGTCCTGACGCAAAATGAAACGCGCATCGACCGGCGCATAACTGCCGTGGCGATTCTGTATGCGCAGCGGTCGATCGGTCGCCGCGCCCTCGTCAGAGCCGCCGCAGGTAACGATGATCTCGCCATGGGTCAGTTTGATCAGGCGCTGCTGCGCGGTGTAATCCAGGTCTACGGCGCTCGCGGTGTTGAGTTCGATGCGCGTGCCGTCGGGCAACTGGAAACCGCGCCGTTCGCCGGTCGCCGTGGCGTAGTCGGCACTCCATTGCTGCCAGGCGGCGCTGTCCTTGGCCAGCCACGCGGCGGAGCCCATCAACAGCGCGCCCGACAACAACTTCAAAGCCTGGCGTCGGCCCAGCCCCTGCGCACTGTTTTCCAAGGTGTTGAAAGCGACCTGCGCACCCGGCACGGCGCGCAGACTGGAGCTCAATTCGGCTTGTAGCGACTGCACCCGCTGCCAGGCGATTTCATGTTCATGATGCTCGGCGCGCCACTGCTCGCATTGGCGAGTGAGCCGCGAATTGCCGTGGTTGTTGCGCAGCCGCAGCAGCCAGTGAATCGCTTGCTTGACCACCTGTTGGCGCGGTTCGACGCGGCGAGCGAGTGAGAGGTTGTCCACAGGCATCAGTTTTCATACCGCAACACATAGCAGTGATACAGCGCATCGGCGACGTAGCGTTCCACAGAACGTACCGATACGCCCAACTGCTCGGCGATCTGTTTGTGAGTCAAACCTTCGCACTGCGCCAGGAGAAATGCCTGACGCACTTTCGGCTTCAGTCCTTCGAGCATACGCGCAATGCTTTCCAGCAGTTCCAGCACCAACGCGCGGGATTCGGCGTCAGGTACTTCGCCTTCAGGCAAGTGAGCAATGGTCTCCAGATAGGCCCGCTCGATTTCCTCGCGGCGCCAATGATCGATCACCAGACCGCGCGCGATGGTTCGCAGGAAAGCTCGGGGCGCTCTGAGTTCGAGGCGTTCGGTACGTTGCAGCAGACGCAGGAAAGTGTCCTGAGCCAGATCCGCCGCATCCGCTGCGTTGCCCAGCCGCGCGCGCAGCCAAGCGTTGAGCCAGCCGTGATGACTACCGTAAAGCGCCTGTACGACCAACTCAGGTGAAGACATGACCACGCCAGCCCGAACGTCACAAATGATAATTAGTCGCATTGTCATCAAGGGTTACAGATTTTGCAACTGCTGCCCCCATGTCGATGCGAAAAATTCCCTCGCAGCTGCTCTGGCACGCCGTTCGGCGGGAATCCTGTACAAACCCCGTCCATTTCTCACGCGCCCCTAAGATTTCTCCGCCGCTGGCCGACAGACTGGTGAGAAATGCGTGCACCAAAGTAGAGCGGCCAGAAGAACGCTGCCTGCGCCGTACATGGAATGTTGCATCCGGAAACGCATCCCCACTTTTGGCATAAGAAGTCCCATGAAATGAATCTCAAGTTCAGCCATAAAATCCTCCTGGCCGCTTCGGGCGTCGTCGTCCTGGCGTTCGCGTTGTTCACGCTCTACAACGATTACTTGCAGCGAAACACCATTCGGCAGAATTTGCAGTCCTCTGTGCAGCAGGCCGGTGACCTCACCGCCAGCAGCGTGCAGAACTGGATGAGCGGACGGATTCTGGTGCTGGAAAACCTCGCGCAGAACGTTGCCCATCAAGGCAGGAATGCCGACTTGCCGGGCCTTGTCGATCAACCGGCCTTCACTTCGAACTTCCAGTTCACTTACGTCGGCCAGGCCAACGGTGTCTTCACCCAGCGCCCCGATGCGAAGATGCCGGACGGTTACGATCCGCGTCAGCGGCCTTGGTACAAGCAGGCAGTAGCCGCCGACAAAACCATGCTGACGCCGCCGTACATGGCGGCCGTCGGTGGCCTGGTGGTGACCATCGCCATGCCGGTGAAGAAGGACGGTGAATTGCTCGGTGTGGTCGGTGGTGACCTCAGCCTGGAAACTCTGGTGAAGATCATCAACTCGGTGGACTTCGGCGGCCTCGGCCATGCGTTTCTGGTCAGTGCTGACGGTCAGGTGATCGTCAGCCCGGACAAAGATCAGGTAATGAAAAACCTCAAGGACATCTACCCGAACACCAGCGTGCGCATCGAGAAGGGCAACCAGAACGTCTTGCTCAACGGTCAGGAGCGCATTCTCTCGTTCACCCCGGTCAGCGATCTGCCGAATGCGCAGTGGTACATCGGTCTGTCGATCGATCGCGATAAGGCCTACGCCGCACTCAGCCAATTCCGCACCTCGGCGTTGATCGCCATGTTTGTCGCAGTCGCGGCGATTGCGTTGCTGTTGAGCCTGTTGATCAACGTGTTGATGCGTCCGCTGACCACCATGGGCCGCGCGATGAAAGACATTGCCCAGGGCGAGGGCGATCTGACCCGGCGTCTGCTGGTCGAGAGCAAAGACGAGTTCGGTGAACTGGGCAGCGCGTTTAACCAGTTCGTTGAACGGATTCACGCTTCGATTTCCGAAGTGTCGTCGGCGACTCGTCACGTTCACGACTTGTCGCAACGGGTGATGGCGTCGTCCAACGCTTCGATCGTCGGTTCCGACGAGCAAAGTGCGCGCACCAACAGCGTCGCGGCGGCGATCAATCAGCTGGGCGCGGCCACTCAAGAGATCGCGCGCAACGCGGCGGATGCTTCGCAGCACGCCAGTGGCGCTTCCGAGCAGGCCGATGATGGTCGTCAGGTGGTCGAGCAGACCATTCAGGCGATGACCGAGCTGTCGCAGAAGATCAGCCTGTCGTGCACGCAGATCGAAACCCTGAACGCGAGCACCGACAACATTGGCCACATTCTCGACGTGATCAAAGGCATCTCGCAGCAGACCAACCTGCTGGCGCTCAACGCTGCCATCGAGGCCGCGCGTGCCGGTGAAGCCGGGCGCGGTTTTGCCGTGGTCGCCGATGAGGTGCGCAACCTTGCGCATCGCACCCAGGAATCGGCGGAAGAGATCCACAAGATGATTACCTCGCTGCAGGTCGGCTCGCGCGAAGCGGTGAGCACAATGAACGCCAGCCAGGCGTCCAGCGAGCAGAGCGTGGAAGTGGCGAATCAGGCCGGTCTGCGCCTGGTCAGCGTGACCCAGCGCATCGGCGAAATCGACGGCATGAACCAATCGGTTGCAGCGGCGACTGAAGAGCAGACGGCGGTGGTGGAAACGCTGAACGTCGACGTCAACCAGATCAACTTGTTGAACCAGCAGAGCGTGGCCAACCTCAACGAAACGTTGAAGGATTGTGATGCGTTGTCGCAGCAGGCGAACCGGTTGAAGCAGTTGGTCGACAGTTTCAAGATCTGATTTTTCAGATCGCAGACCGCGTTATCGTTCTTCGCGAGCAGGCTCGCTCCCACAGGGAAATGCATTCCAGATGTGGGAGCGAGCCTGCTCGCGAAAGCGGCGGTTCAATCACCGCCAAACCGATGCCTTAGACAAACAGCTTCAGCACATTGCCCATCGCATCGTCGGCAAACCCCTGCACGAAATCCCTGAACCCCGGCAATGCTTCATCCCCACCCGCAGCCGGTTCGGCAATGATCGTCCAGGTCGCTCGCGACTTCCCTGCGCTCAGCGATTCCACTTGCATCGCCGCCCACAGATTCGCTACCCCCAACGTGTTGTAAATCGTCGTCCAGGTCATGCGCTGTGCCTGGTTATCGCGCGAGTTGAGTTGTTCGACCACGACGTTGCCGTCCTTGAAGATTTTCTTGCGCAGCGAGGACACGCCTTCGCCGGTCATTTCGGTGTGCGACAGCGCTGGAATGAATCGTTCGAAGCCAGCGAAATCGCCAACGATCGCCCAGACTTTTGCCACGTCCGCCGGCACTTCCACCGACGACACAACGTGGCAGCCTTGCGGGTTTTTGATCAGGGTGTCGGGTTGCAGATTGCTCATGGTGTTGCTCCTTTGGGATGCGTCAGATGAAGTTGATTTCTTTCAGGTAGTCGCAGCCGCGACGCAGCAGCGCCGGGGATTTCTGTGGGTAGTGCGCGCCCATCTGCTGCACGCCGGCCTCGGCGTTGGCGTGGCCGATCAGCGAGATGTCGCCGATATCTTCTTCGAAACCATTGAGGTAGAACCCGAGCACGCCGAACAGCGCGTTGTCGGCGTCGACCCGGTTCAGTTGCTGCTGCCAGTCGGCGACGCTGACCAGCGCAAACTCGCTGCCGGTTTCGCGGAACGAAGCGACGTAGGCATCCCAGCTCAGCGGCTCGGGATTGTGCAGATTGAACACCGCGCGATCAGCTGAATGACGGCTGGCATGGAAGGCGATGAAGCGGGCGAGAAAGTCCACCGGCATCAGGTCGAAATTCAGCGCAAAGGCCGGCACCTGGCCGAGCTGGATCGAGCCCTTGAGCATCAGCATCAAACGGTTTTTGTGCGGCTGGCAGACGCCGCTGAGGCTGTTGAAGCTGATGTTGCCGGGGCGATACAGATTGACCCGCACACCCTGCTCGCGCGCCCGCTCAAGGATGCGTTCGCCGACCCACTTCGACAGGTTGTAGCCGTTGCGAATATAGATCGGCGGCGTCGCGGCGGCGGGCAGTTCCAGCACCCGACCGGCGTCATCCACGGTGCTGGATGCCGACAGGGTCGAGACGAAGTTGAAGACCTTTTTGCGCTGCCCTTCGCACAGCTTCAGCAGGGCAAATATCGGTTCGACGTTGTCCGCCGCCAGGGACTCGTAATCGAGCACGTGGTTGACGTTGGCGGCGTTGTGCACCAGCGCGCCAAATTCGCGATCCAGGCGCTGATATTCCTCATCGCCCAGGCCCAGTTGCGGACGGCTGATATCAGCTGCGTAAACCCGCACACGGCTCAGGTCGAGGTGCTCCAGACGGTTTTCGCGCAGTGCCTGAGCGAAACGTTGCGCCGCCGTTTGCCCGGCGCCGTCGCGGACCAGACAGGCCACTTCGCTGGCGCCCCAACCGAGCAGCGCTTCGACGATGTGCACGCCGACAAAACTGTTGGCACCGGTGACGATGACCTTGTGCACATCGCCCATGCGGCTGATCGGCAGCGGTTCGATATCCAGCGCGCGCTCGGCGTCGGCCATGGCCTGAGCGCTGAGCACGGCGCTGTCATCGGTGCCGCGCACCAGCGTCGCCAGTTTGCTGATCGTGGGCAGTTCGATGAAGCGATTGATCGAAATGCTTCGGCCGAATTCCTCACGCAAGCGCAGCAACATCCGCGACAGCAGAATCGAATGACCACCGAGATTGAAGAAGCTTTCGTCAGTGGAAATGTCGCTGGTCGGCAGTTCCAGCAGTTCGGCCCATACCTCAAGAAGCAGCGCTTCGTCAGCATTGGCCGGCAGGCATTTCGCAGCGCTGTCCTGCACCGTCACCGGCAATGTCAGCAGCGCCTTGCGATCGACTTTGCCGTTACTGGCGAACGGCATCTGCGCCAGTTCGGTCCACGCTCCCGGTTGCATGTAGTCCGGCAGAAACTGCCGGGCGTGAGCCTTCAATTCGTCGCGGGCAGTCTCGGTCTGTGGCTGGGCGAGGAACGCCAGAATCCGCCGCTGACTGTCGATGACCACGGCGATCTGCCGATACAAGCGGCTCTCGCGCAGGCAGCGTTCGATCTCTTCCGGCTCGACGCGAAAGCCACGGATTTTCACCTGATTGTCGCGCCGCCCGCACAGCTCGATACCGTGCTCGCCCCACTTGGCCATGTCGCCGCTGCGGTAGGTGCGCAGGGTTTCGCCGCCGGGCAGTGACAGGCTCAGATAACGCTCGGCGGTCTGCTGCGGATTGTTCAGGTAACCGAGGCAGACACCAGGGCCGACGATGAACAGCTCACCGACGGTTTGATCAGGCACCGGTTGCAGATCGTCGTCGAGAATCAGCACCCGACTGTTGGCGATCGGCCCTCCCAGCGTGCGGTTGCTGTCGCCCGGTTTGAGCTGGCGCGCGGTGATCAGCACGGTGGCTTCGGTCGGGCCATACAGGTTGTGCAGGGTGCCTTGGCGGGTCAGTTGCTCGATGACGTACGGCTCGCAGACATCACCGCCCGTCATCACCTGCACGCCCTCCAGTTGCTCCAGCGGCAGGATGCTCAACAGCGCCGGCGGCAGGAAGGCGTGGGTCAGTTGCCGTCGGCGAATCAGCGCAATCAGCTGCAAGGGATCGCGGCGCTGGGTGTCGTCGGGCACGATCAGTTCCGCCCCTGCGAGCAGGCTGGGGAAGATGTCGATCAGTGACGAATCGAAGCTTAGCGAAGAGAACTGCAACACCCGGCTTCCGGCGTGCAACTGCACGTAGTCGGCGTACCATGCGGTGAAGTGGGCGAGATTGGCCTGGCTGAGCAGCACGCCTTTAGGATGCCCGGTGGTACCCGAGGTGTAGAGCGCCATGCACGGCGCATCAAGTTCCGGGCGGTGCTGCATCAGCGGCCGGTCGAGACCGGCGTTCGGCGCTTCGATGCCACTGACATCCAGCCCCGCTATCGACTCGCTGAGCGCCTGTTGTCCATCGTGAAGCAACAGCACCGCGCCGGCGTTTTCCAGGATGTATTGCTGACGCGGCAAAGGATGACTCGGCTCCAACGGCAGGTACACGGCGCCGCTGCCTAGAATCGCCAGAATCGAGGCAAACAACGCCGGGCTTTTGCCTTGGCAGACACCGACCACCCACGGCTGCGGATGTTGCTCGAGCAAGGGCAGCAACCGCTGCTGGATCGCCCGGCTGTGGGCGTGCAATTGGCGGTAGCTGATGGACTGTCCGCCGAGGTGCAGCGCCGGTCGTTCGGCATGTTCGATCAGGCTTTCTCGCAGGCGCTCGATCAGCGGGATTTGCGCCTGCTCCAGCAGCGCCGGGTTTGCCGTGTCATTGAGACAGTGGACGTACGCCAGTTTGTCGAGAAACAGTAGATCTTCCAGCCGTTCGAAATCCGGCGCTTTGAGGGCCGGGGCATGCCTCAAATAATCGGCATCGCGGGAAAAGCGGCTGACCAGCAACGCCACTTCGTCGACCACATGGGCGAGCGCTCGTTGGCGTAGCGACTGACCGTTGCCGGACGGCTCATCGCCGATCGGCACACGGCTGATCAGCGACGAGCCGAGGAAGCACAGCAAGTCGAGGGTCGGCAGGCCGCCATGCTCTTGCGCGGCGACACCCAGGCGCAGGTGCAGATGCGGGATGGCGCAGAAGTCGCCGGCAGCGATAAAACCATCGTCGATGATCAGATCCACCGCCGTTTGAGCCACGCCGCTGCGGGTCACAGCATGGCCATGCTGTTCGAGTTCCCGGGCCAGGTCGGTCATGGCCTGGCCGGCGCCGGTGAGCAAAATGTCGAGACGTTTCATGTCGGTCTCCTCAAACCAGATAGTCGCGCAGGGCGTGCTGCACGCACGGTGTGTCGAGCAGCGAGCTGTTGTGGAAAAACCTGACGATGTTGCCCACCAGCGGGTGGTGGCGATTGATCGGGAAGGCCAGTCCGGCGATTTCTTCGCGCAGTGAATGGCGCGTGGTTTCGCTGACCGGCAGCGCATCGATCAGGCGCAAATCGAAGGACTTCTGGATGTCGTTGGTCAGGTAATGGCCGATGAACACCGGCAGAATCTGCGCGATGGTTTCGCGGTCCGCCTCGCTGGCGGTGTGCCAATAGATGCGTACCATCCGCGCCCAGAAACTCGAGTGGCGACCCTCGTCGAGCAAGTGGTCGGCCATCAGGCCCTTGATCGACGGCTTGACCGAATCGTCGCGGGCGAACGCCGCGACGTCGCCGGTCACGGTGTTTTCGGCGATCGCCACGCAGATCAATTCCACCGCGCTGCGCAGGTGTTCCGGAGCCAGCGCAACGGCGGCGGGAATCGCCCGGCTCAGCTCGATTTCGTCGGGCAACGGAATCGGTTCGATACCGGTCAGTGCCACCGTTTGCTGCATGAAATCCATGGCCACCAGCGCGTGGTAATCCTCATCGACCACCACGGTCATCGCGTCGTAGCGACAGGCGAACGGGAACGCCACGGCAAAGCGATTCTTGGCAATGCTGCGGGCGGTCTTGTCGACGATTTCCGTCTCGAAAATCACTACGTCGTTGATGAATTTGTACAACGTCTGCACCAGGGCGAAATCACGTTGCTGTGGGCATTCACGCAGGAAGGTTTCGCTGAGCACCAGCGGCTGGCGGCTGAGCGGGTAGATCAGGCGCTGATCGTCTTCCAGCAACCGCCGGGGACGGGTGCGGATGGTCGCGCGGCTTTCCCAGGCCTCGGCGAAAGATTGATAGTCGGCAGCGTTCATTGGGCCACCTCGGCAACTTCCACGCCCATGCTCAGGCGCAGCCCGTCCCACAAGGCGATGCGGCTTTCCACGGCGGCGATGGCGCTGGCGTAAACCTCGGCTGCGCGCTGCGGATCGCCATCGACCAGACGCTCCAGCAACTGCTCGGCGGCGGGGCCGTGATCTTCGGAATCGACTTCGATATGCCGTTGCAGGTAGTAGCGAAAGGTCGGTGCCTGTTCGATGCCGATGCCCCAGTCATCGAGGATGCGCTGGAACATCGTCGGAATAACGCTCTCGCGACCGTGCAGGAACGCGGCAGCGACGCTGTGTCCCGGCGCTTCCAGGGCAATGCGCAAGGTATCGCGGACAAACTGCGCGGCCGCCGGGACGACGTCGACGCTCTGCAACGCGACGTCATAACTCACGCCTTCCTGCTGCAGGGCGACAAAGCGCTCTACCGCCGTGGTGCTCGCGCCGATCTCGCGCATCGCATCCAGGTACAACTCGAAGTGGCTGTAATGGCCGGCATCGAGGCGATCGTCCGATTCCTCGCCCAGCACGATCTCGTTGATCAACCGCGCCGCGTGGGGATCGCGCGGCGGCAACCAGGGTAAACGCGTGCAGGTCAGTTCCTGTTGCAGGCGCTTGGTCAGCGACATGAAGTCCCATACGGCAAATACATGGGTTTCCATGAAACGACGTAATACCGATAACGAAGTAATCTCGGAAAAGATCGGGTGAATACTCAGTTCGGCTTTCTTCAGGGCGAGTTGCTGCTTAGTGGGCATCATGATGTCCTTTATCATTGATTGAAGTGCACGATTCTTTTCAGTTGCTGTAAGCGGGCGAGCAAGTTGGATAGCAAGTTAGTCGGGCAAATATTGATTGCGCTGTGGCGCCGTTGCGGCGCCACGGTTGCTGCGGTTGGTGCGTGAGGTATGCCACGCTGAACGGCGACGTTCAAACCTGGCGAGAGAAAAACTAATACAGGGCAAATGCATTTAACAAGTTTATTTTCAGTTATTTTAATTTGGATTTTTTTTGAATATGAGAGTGGCCGATAAAACTTTCAGACCAAGTTTTATTTGGGCGTAGTTACTCCTTTCGGCTAATAATGGCCAAAATCGATAACAAGAGTGAATGCCTCACTCGAAGCAACTTTTAAACAAGGGAAGTTTATGAATTCAAAGGGGGCGAAAGTTGGCCGGGACCGGCGCCATGACTTCCTGTTTCCCGTGACAAGGCTCCTTCCGTAGGTTCCTGTTGCGGGGACTGTGCCGTCAGGGCGGCGCGTCCCCGTTCTGTAGGGGTGGCGCTGGAAGAGTGCGGGTAAATTGCCGTCAGGGCTATTACCGATTGGTCATCGGCGGGCAGCAGAAATGCGTCGGCAGGGCCGGGGCGGGCACCAGCGGGCACGCCGATCCGCTGCCAGCGCTGGCAGCAGAGCGGTCGCGAAGATTTGTAAGGGGATTATTCGACGTACGGGATATCAGCGCGCGGTGTGACGCTTCTGTGCGGCGGGAGTCGCCAGGTATCGGGTGATGACCTCAACGCCACGGTTGAGGTGCTGCTCCAGCATTGCGAGCGAGCGCGGTATGTCCCGCTCGATTACGGCCTGAAGCATGGCGCGGTGGTCATCCTGGGACAGCTTGCCCAAGCCCATCGCTTCCAGATTGAACCGCAGAAAACGTTCTTCTTCGTTCAGCCCGTCCTCCACCAGGCGCAGCAGTCGCTGGTTGGGCGCCTTGTTATACAGGGCCATGTGAAAGAGACGGTTGAGGCGGCCGATTTCGTTGTAGTCGTGCTGCGCTTCCAGTTCGTCGATGTAGCCGGCGGCGAGTTGATGCTCGGCCTCAGTCAGCAGCGGAATGGACTGCCGCAATGCCTCGGACTCGAGCAGAATGCGCAACTCGTAGGTTTCAGCAGCATCGCCCTGGATCAGTGGGGCGACCACGGCGCCTTTGTGCGTGGTGACGCTGAGCAGCTCCTGCGCTTCGAGCTGGCGCAAGGCTTCGCGCACCGGCATGCGGCTGACCCCGAACAGATCGGCCAGATCCTGCTGGCGCAGTGCAGTGCCGCAGGGCAGGCGGCCATCGAGAATGGCCGAGCGCAGGGTTTCTTCGATCACCGACCGGGCCAGATGCGCAGGAATCGGTCCTTCGACTTTGATGCTGTGCAGCGGTTTGGGCTTCTGAGTCACGACAACACACCCTGTAGGTCGCAATATTTGGATCCAAATGACACTAGTGATTGCTCTACAGGTTGTCAAACCTTGTAAAACGTTGCGCGGCAATCTCAAGTCTAGCGCGTCTTCGATGATCTCACGGTGCCATTGTTTTTTGCCGGTCTAAGCTTCACCATCAAACGCTTCCTTTCTGTCCTTCTGGAAACCTGCAGTGGCGGTACGTTTCGCGATCCCTCGGACCTTGCGCTGGCTTGGCTGCGCATTGCTGCTGGCCGGCGTCATGCTGGGCGGCCTGCACGCCGATTGGGATTTTTCCGCGATCAGCCGCAAGGCCACGGCTCTTTATGGGCCACTGGGCGCGGGGCAGCAGCGCATCGACGCCTGGCAGAATCTGCTGGCCACGCAGAAGCAGGTCAGTGAGATGGACAAGCTCAAGGTGGTGAACCTGTTCTTCAACAAGCAGGTGCGTTACGTCGAAGACATCGATCTGTGGCGCGAAGTGGATTATTGGGAAACCCCGATCGAAGCCCTGTGGAAGGGCGCCGGTGACTGCGAAGACTACGCCATCGCCAAGTATTTCAGCCTGCGCCATCTCGGCGTTTCCAGTGACAAGCTGCGTATCACCTACGTCAAGGCGCTGCGCCAGAACCGCGCGCACATGGTGTTGACGTACTATGCGACCCCCGATGCCATGCCGCTGGTGCTCGACAGCCTGATCGATCCGATCCAGCCGGCGGCGCAGCGGACCGATTTGCTGCCGGTCTACTCTTTCAATGCCGAAGGTCTGTATCTGCCAGGCGCCAAGGGCAATAAAAAGGTCGGCGACACCAAACGCCTGTCGCGCTGGCAGGATGTGCTGAAAAAAATGCAGGCCGAAGGTTTTCCGGTCGAGACGACTAACTAGGAGCACGCGCTCAGATGTCTTTGTTCAAACAGCTGTTGATCGCTATCTGTCTGTTCCTGGTCGTGGCCTTCACCGGCAGCTTCATGGTCAGCCTGGAGAGCTCGCGCACCCAGTACGTCAATCAGTTGCGCTCCCACGCACAGGACGCGGCGACGGCGCTGGCGTTGTCGCTGACGCCGAATATCGACGACCCGGCGATGGTCGAGCTGCTGGTCAGTTCGATTTTCGACAGCGGTTATTACGCGAGCATCCGCGTGGTCGACGTGAAGACCGAGCAGACCATTGTCGAGCGCAGCGGTGCCCCGGCGGTGAGCAACGTGCCGGACTGGTTCGTCAGACTGATCGGCCTCGAACCAGCGGGTGGCGATGCGCTGGTCAGCCGTGGCTGGGAGCAGGCGGCGCGGGTCGAGGTGGTCAGCCATCCGATGTTCGCCGTGGCCAAGCTATGGCAGAGCGCACTGGGCAGTCTTGGCTGGTTGCTGATCTGCGGCGCATTGAGTGCGGTGCTCGGCGCGCTATTGCTGCGTCGGCAGTTGAAACCCCTCGATTACATGGTCCAGCAGTCCCATGCGATTGCCCGCCGCGAGTTTCTCAGCCTGCCGGATCTGCCGCGCACGCCTGAATTGCGTCGCGTGGTGCAGGCAATGAATCAGATGGTCGAGAAGCTCAAGACATTGTTCCAGGAGCAGGCCGAGCGCAGTGAAAAACTGCGTACCGAGTCCTATCAGGACAACCTCACCGGCCTGGCCAACCGTCGTTATTTCGAGATGCAACTGCACAACCGTGTAAGCAACCCGGAGCAGGCCAGTTCCGGTTATCTGCTGCTATTGCGGGTCAAGGACCTGGCCGGTCTCAACCAGCGTCTCGGCGGCCAGCGTACCGACCAATTGCTCAAGGCCGTCGGCGAGCAACTGACCCGCGAGTGCGCCAGATATCCACAAACCCAGGACTTGGTCACGCGTATTCGCGGCGGTGAATTCGCCGTGCTGGCGCCGGGGCTGGTGCGCGAGGAAGCGCTGCAGCTGGCGCAGAATCTCGACAATGCCTTGAGCAGCCTGCATGCCACCGGCGCGACCGATGTGCCGGCGGTGGCTTCGATCGGGCTGGCGCCGTTTGCCCACGGTGACTCCCCGCAAGCGGTGCTGACACTGGGCGATCAGGCACTCGCGCAGGCCGAAGGGCAGGGCGAGCAAAATTGGGCGTGCATCGATCAGAGTCTGGTGGCGGAGGTCGGTGATGACCATCACGCTTGGCATCGACTGCTGGATCAGGCCTTGAGTCAGCAGCGTTTCGAGTTGTATTTCCAGCCGGTGGTTGCGGCGCAGGACACGCAACTGGTGCTGCATTACAAGGTGCTGTCGCGTCTGCTCGACGAGCAGGGCCAGACCATTCCCGCCGGACGCTTCCTGCCGTGGCTGGAGCGCTTCGGCTGGACCGCGCGGCTCGATCGGCTGATGCTCGAACGCGTGCTTGAGCAGATGAAGGGGCACGAGGATTCGCTGGCGCTGAACCTGTCCTCGGCGACGCTGGCCGACCCGCAGGCGCTGAACAAGGTCTTCGAGATTCTGCGCGCGCATTCCAATCTCGGCGCGCGTCTGACTCTGGAAATCGGTGAGGAGCAATTGCCTGAACAGGCGGTGCTGGAGCAGTTGACCCGACGCCTGCGCGAGCTTGGCTTCTCGCTGAGCCTGCAGCGCTTCGGCGGGCGCTTCAGCATGATCGGCAACCTGGCGCGCTTGGGTCTGGCGTATTTGAAGATCGATGGCAGCTACATTCGGGCGATCGATCAGGAGAGCGACAAGCGCCTGTTCATCGAAGCGATCCAGCGCGCAGCGCACAGCATCGATCTGCCGCTGATTGCCGAACGGGTCGAGACTGAAGGGGAGCTGTCAGTGATTCGCGAGATGGGCTTGTATGGCGTGCAGGGGCAGTTGCTCGGTGAGCCGAAGCCTTGGGGCCTGAACTGATCGTTCCCACGCTCTGCGTGGGAATGCAGCCCGTGACGCTCTGCGTCACAACGGTGACGGGCCGTGATAACTGAGTTGCGGTCGGAACGCGGAGCGTCCCTTGATGCATTCCCACGCGGAGCGTGGGAACGATCATTGTGGGAGCGAGCCTGCTCGCGAAAGGGCCAGTCCAGTTGGTGAAGATCCAGGATCAGATCAACCCGCCCTCATCCTCATCGATCAACTGGCTCAACCCGCCCAGTGCTTCACGCGCCTGGGTGCGGTCCATCAGTTTGGCCTGGGCCGCCGCTGGCAGGTCGGTGACGCGGATCACGCCTTTCTGGGTCAGCACCTGAATCAGGTCGTCGAGTACCCGAATCATTTCAAAGTCGCTCTGCTTGAGCTGTTTGAGGCTGTTTTCCACGGCTTCGTTGGCGTACCACGCCTGAATCTCATGGTTATCGGCGGGCAGCGTTTCCGTGGCCTCGGCGTACGCCGCAGCTTCCACGCGAATCAACTGGCCTTGCGCATCGCGTTGCACGTAAAACATTGAGCATCCCTCACAAATGAACAGCGTCATGCTGTCAGCAGCATAGCCAACTGCCCGCCAGTATGCGGGGCGCCGATCAAATCGTCACCGCTGCATTGCCCGCAAACGCGACGGCCGCCCCACAGGAGGCGGCCGTCGTTGTTTCAGCCTCAGCTGTTGTTGTGATCGACCTTGATGGTCGGGTCGCTGCCGGCAATCAGGTTGTGCAGGTTGGCGCTCGCCCAGTTGTTGCCTTCCAGTTTGATCGTCACGTCCGGCGTGGCCGCAGCGGCATCGCCCGAGTTGAATTTGCCCGCCGAGCTGACTTGCAGCGACGACGTGCCATCCACCGTGGTGATCTTCAGGAAGTTGTCGATCGTGCTGCCGGTCTCGCCCTGCAACAGGTCGCGCAGGTCGATGCGGTCGCCTTCGCTGGCTTTGAAATCCTTGATCACGTCGTTACCGGTGTCGCCCGATTTCCAGACGAAGGTGTCGCCACCGGAACCGCCAATCAGGATGTCATTGCCCTGACCGCCGATCAGCGTGTCGTTGCCGGTGCCGCCGAGCAGGATGTCATTGCCTTTGCCGCCGTCGAGCAGGTCGGTGCCGCCCGAGCCGAACAGGATGTCATTGCCTGCGCCACCGAGCAGCGTGTCGTTGCCATCGTGCGCGCCGGATACATCAAACGCCTGATAGTGCTCGGTGATGTACTGGTGCACATTGCTGGTGGTGACTTTGCTGACATCAACGCCGGTTTCCTTGGCGACGAACGCCTGCATCGCCTGGTAACCCTCGCCGGCAATGCCGTTGAAGCTGACCAGATCGCCGAACAGGATGTCGTTGCCTTCGCCACCGTTGACGGTGTCGTTACCCGGCATCGTCGCTTCGGTATGGCCGATGATCGAGTTGGCCAGATCCTTCGGATCGATGTTGGTTTGCGGCGTTTTGTCCGAGTCGTACGGCTTGAGGTCGTTGAGGCTGACGTCGTTGTTCAGACCAATGGCTTCGACGCTCGACAACCCGCTCAACAAGGCAAAGCCGCTGGTCGAGTTGCTGGTCGTCGACGAGTTGGTGCTGTTGCCGGTACCCGCAAGGTTCGACAATTCATAAGTGCCGTCGCCCTGCGCGTGAATCGTGCCCAGGGTCTCGCTGCTCCAGCCCCACCACGAGTTGTAGGTTTGCAGCACAACGCTGCCGGCACTGTTGATGGTCAGGTAGTGCGAGTTGTCGATGTAGGTGCTGAACGTGTCGCCCTGCTTGTAGTTGCTGGTGTTCACCACGCTGTCGAGTTTCACGTTGCCATACAGCGTCGGGTTGGTCTGCTCGCCGGTCTGGTAGTAAGTCGGCTGGCCGTCGGTGATGAAGTACGTGAGGTTCTTCGCCCCGGTGTTGGCGACCGCATCGGCACTCTGGAACCAGTTGGCCGTGGTCTTGAACACGTCCTCGTAGTTGGTACCGCCGCCGGAGCCCATCGAGTTGAGTACGGCTTTGAGCAAGGTCAGCGCATTCGGGTCGTTGAGATTCACCGACACTGACTTGTTGACCTGGGTATCGAAGTCCACCAGGAAGATGTTCACCGTACCCGAGTTGCTGCCGCCCAGGCTTTGCTTGAGGCTGTTGAACACCGAGGTCAGCGAGTCTTTTGCGGCGTTCAGCGACGAGGTGCTCATGCTGCCCGAGCTGTCGACCATGAACGCAATGTTGTAGTTGGTACCCGGGACCACGGTCAGGCCGCCGATGTCGGCGACGATGATGTCGTTGGCGTCGGTGCCGGTGACGTTGTCATCACCCGAGGTGGCGGTGACCGCGTTGTACACCGCAGGCACCACGGTGACCGGAATGGTCGCGGTGCTGCTTGCCGAACCGCCGACCTGTTCGGTGGACGTCGAGGTCACGGTCAGGTTGAACTGGCCGTTGTAGTAGGTCGGCGGAGTCACGGTAAGAGAGCCGAGGTTCCAGCCGGTGACGTTGGCTTCGCCATTGCTCGCGGTAACGGTGAAGGTATGACCCGCGCCATCGCTGAGCACCGAACCGACCGGTGCACCGCTGATCTTCACGCTCAGGGTTTCCGAGCCGTCGGTGTCGGTCAGCGCAGTGCTGATCGCCGACAGTTTCACCGTGGTGCCTTCGGCGCCGGTGTTGAGCTTGTAGCCGTCGTAATAACCTTCGCCGTTGGTGCCGTGCAGATCGGAGACGGTCACGCCCGAGTTGATCAGATCCTGCACACCGGTGTAGATCGGCACGCCGGCGTTGCTGAGGTCAATCGGCGTGCTGCCGTTGACCGACAGGTTGACATCGTAGCTGCCCGGGCCGCTCTGGTTGTGGTGGTAGATGTCGAGGGTGTAGTAACCGCTTGTAGTCGGGGTAAACGAACCATTGATCGCACCGCCCGCGCCCCAGGTACCGGAAGCCACACTCTTGCCGCCGATGGTGATCAGCAGGCTGTCATCGGCCACGCCGCTGAAGCTGTAGGTCTTGCCGGCTTCCAGGTAGATCAGGCCAGAGGTCTTCGACGCCGTACCGGCGGCGACACTGCCGTCAGACTGCACGTTGGTGACGTTGCCGCTGGAGTTCGGTTTGCCGGCGGCGTCGATGACGTTTTTCAGGGTGGTCGAATTCGCCCCGCTGCCGTCAGTGCCCAGGCCCGACAGACCGGTCCAGACTTCCTTGATCAGGCCGGTGGATTTAACGCTGTTATCGGCCACGGCCACGGTCGGCGCATCCGCCACTGGCGTGATGTCGATCTTCACCGTGCCGGTGCTGCCCAGCGCTTGGCCATCGGT
This sequence comes from Pseudomonas sp. PS01270, assembly GCF_029959775.1. Lineage (NCBI taxonomy): Bacteria > Pseudomonadati > Pseudomonadota > Gammaproteobacteria > Pseudomonadales > Pseudomonadaceae > Pseudomonas > Pseudomonas sp. PS01270. The sequence continues at coordinate 21,185 of NZ_JASCPT010000081.1, forward strand.
AGGCTGGAACTTGATCTGCGCGTAGTCCGCCTGATTGTTGCCCAGGCCGGTGCCGCCGTAACCATTGGTGCCCGACTCGTTGGCATCCGGCAGGAAACGCAGCTTGCCGGCGTCGATGTCGGCCTTGCTGAAGGTCTGGTTGTTGGCAACATCCTTCCAGGTCGAGCCGTCCAGATACTGCAGTTTGCCCTCGCCCGGCAGCTGCGTGATCTTGATACCGAGGCTGCTCGCCGGGCTGTCGACATCGCTGACGCCAAAGGTCGACCAGCCGAGTACCAGCGGCGTGTCTTCGGTGCCGGTGACATTGCTCGGCGCAGCGACCGGTGCATCGTTGACCGCCACCACGTTGACCGTGGTCGTCGCGGTGTTCGAGTAGTTGCCGCCATCGGTCACCGTCACGGTGATGACGCGCGGCACGGTGCTCGGGTTTTCGCTGCTGTTGGTGAAGCTGATGTTCTTGATGGCCTGCATGTAGTCGGCCAGGGTCGCGTTACCCGAGAGGGTCAGGGTCACCGTGCCGTTGGTGCTGTTGGCATTGATCGTGATGCCGTTGACGCTGTTGCCCAGATTCAGCGCATCGCCGTCCTGACGGTTGGTCAGCACCACGGTGGCACCGGTCAGCATCGTGCTGTCCGGGTCGGTGATGCTGATGTCGGTGTCAGCGATCGATACGCCGGCGCCCGGGGTGTTCTCGGTGAACGTCACTTTGTAATCGGCACCGGTCGCTCCGCTGGAGTTGTTGGCGTCCAGATCGAGCACCGGTGGCGCATCGTTGTCGATGATCGAGGTGCTGACGCTGCCATTGGTGCTGCTGACCGCGAGGTTCTCGAAGTTGCCGCCGGTAGCCGAATCGATCTTGACCACGAAGTTCTCGGTGCCTTCGGTGATCTTGTCATCGAGGGTGGCGACGTTGAACTGCGCGCTGCTGGCGCCCGCCGGGATCTTCACGGTGTACACACCGGTGAAGTCCGAACCGTCGGCAGCGGTGCCGCTGTAGACGATTTTCAGGGTCACTTCGGTCTGCGCCGGGTGATTGAGGCTGACGGTGTAGCTGGCGGTCTGGCCTTCGGTCACCGAGCTGCTGCCAGTGATGCTGACGGTGGTGGTGTCGACGGTGTCGGTGACGCTGGTCACTGCTGGCGTGGTGCTCGGTACCAGTTTTTCGAAGCTGCCTCCGGTGGCGCTGCTGATGGTCGCCTGCACGGTACCGGCGTCTTTGTAGACGTCGTCAGCTGGCGCTGGAACGTTCACGGTGCCGGTGGTCTTGCCGGCGTCGATGGTGATCACGGCGCCGTTCGACAAGGTGACGGTCACAGGCGAGCCTGCGGCGTTGGTCAATGTCGCGGTGTACGTAATCTGGCCACCTTCAGCCACCGAGTTACTGGCGCTGAGGGACAGGTTGGTGGTGTCGACGGTGTCGGTCACGGTGGTGCTGACCGGGGTCTTGTCGGCGACGAGATCTTCGAAGTTGCCGCCGCTGACGTTGGTGATCGAGTTGGTCAGCGGAGCGTTGCCGGTCAGCGCATCATTCGGTGCGACGGCAGTTACGGTACCGGTGGTCTGTCCGACCGCGATAGTGATGTTCTGGCCGTTGGCCAAAGTGACCACCACTGGCGAACCGGTGACCGGAGCGCCGACGGTCGCGGTGTAGACGACGTTGCCGCCTTCTGCCGCTGTGGCGGTTGCGCTCAGTTTTACGGTGGTGGTGTCGATGGTGTCGGTGACGCTGGTGACTGCTGGCGCGGTGCTTGGCACCAGGTTTTCGAAGTTGCCGCCGGTGGCTTTGCTGATGGTTGCCTGGACGGAACCGGCATCTTTGTAGACGTCGTCGGAGGGTGCCGCAACGGTTGCAGTGCCGGTTGTTTCGCCAGCCTTGATGGTGATCACGGCGCCGTTCGACAGGGTGACGGTCACAGGCGAGCCAGCGGCGTTGGTCAGTGTCGCGGTGTAGGTGATCTGGCCACCTTCGGCCACGGAGCCGGTTGCGCTCAGTGACAGATTGGTGGTGTCGACGGTGTCGGTCACGGTGGTGCTGACCGGAGTCTTGTCGGCGACGAGGTTTTCGAAGTTGCCACCGGTTACGCCAGTGATCGAGTTGGTGATCGGAGCGTGGCCGGTCAGTGCATCGTTCGAAGCAACAGCGGTTGCAGTGCCGGTAGTCTGGCCGACGCCGATGGTGATGGTCTGGCCGTTGGCCAGAGTTACCACAACTGGTGAGCCGGTAACCGGAGCGCCGACGGTGGCGGTGTAAGTCACGGTACCGCCTTCAGCCACCGAAGTATCGGCGGTCAATTTGACGGTCGAGGTATCGATGGTGTCGGTGACAGTCGTCACCGCTGGAGCAGTGCTCGGTACGAGGTTCTCGAAATTGCCACCGGTAGCGCTAGTGATCGTCGCCTGGACGGAGCCGGCATCTTTGTAGACGTCATCGGAAGGTGCCGGAACAGTTGCGGTGCCGGTGGTTTCGCCAGCCTTGATGGTGATCACAGCACCGTTCGACAGGGTCACGGTTACTGGCGAGCCAGCGGCGTTGGTCAGTGTCGCGGTGTAAGTGATCTGGCCACCTTCAGCCACCGAATTGCTGGCGCTGAGCGACAGATTTGTCGTGTCGGTAACGTCGGTGACAGAAGTCGAGACCGGAGTTTTATCCGCAACCAGATCTTCGAAATTGCCACCGGTCACGCCAGTGATCGAATTGGTGATCGGCGCATTGCCGGTCAGCGCATCGTTCGCAGCAACAGCGGTTGCAGTGCCAGTAGTCTGACCGACGCCGATGGTGATGGTCTGGCCGTTAGCCAATGTCACGACGACAGGAGAACCGGTAACTGGTGCACCGACGGTGGCGGTGTAGGTGACAGTGCCGCCTTCAGCCACCGAATTATCAGCCGTCAGTTTGACGGTCGACGTGTCGATGGTGTCGGTGACTTGGGTGATCGCTGGCGTGGTACTCGGAACCAGGTTTTCGAAGTTACCACCGGTGGCGCTGGTGATCGTCGCCTGCACAGAGCCGGCGTCTTTGTAGACGTCGTCAGCTGGCGCTGGAACGTTCACGGTGCCGGTGGTCTTGCCTGCGTCGATGGTGATCACAGCGCCGTTCGACAGGGTCACGGTCACGGGCGAGCCAGCGGCGTTGGTCAGTGTAGCGGTGTAAACAATCGAACCACCTTCGGCCACAGAACCGGTCGCACTCAGCGACAGGTTGGTGGTGTCGGTAACGTCCGTGACAGAAGTTGAAACCGGAGTTTTGTCCGCCACCAGATCTTCGAAGTTGCCACCGGTTACGCCAGTGATCGAATTGGTGATCGGAGCGTTGCCCGTCAGCGCATCGTTCGCAGCAACAGCAGTTGCAGTGCCAGTAGTCTGACCGACGCCGATGGTGATGGTCTGGCCGTTGGCCAGAGTCACGACCACAGGCGAGCCAGTCACTGGCGCACCAACCGTGGCGGTGTAAGTCACGGTGCCGCCTTCAGCGACCGATGTATCGGCGGTCAATTTGACGGTCGACGTGTCGATGGTGTCGGTGACTGTCGTCACGGCCGGAGCAGTGCTCGGTACCAGATTCTCGAAGTTGCCGCCGGTAGCGCTGGTGATCGTCGCCTGCACAGAGCCGGCGTCTTTGTAGACGTCGTCAGCTGGCGCTGGAACGTTCACGGTGCCGGTGGTCTTGCCGGCGTCGATGGTGATCACGGCGCCGTTCGACAAGGTTACGGTCACTGGCGAGCCAGCGGCGTTGGTCAATGTCGCGGTGTAGGTGATCTGGCCACCTTCAGCCACCGAGTTACTGGCGCTGAGCGACAGATTGGTAGTGTCGGCAACGTCGGTGACAGAAGTCGAAACCGGAGTTTTGTCTGCAACCAGATCTTCGAAATTGCCACCGCTCACGCCAGTGATCGAGTTGGTGATCGGAGCATTGCCGGTCAGCGCATCGTTCGCAGCAACAGCGGTTGCAGTGCCAGTAGTCTGACCGACGCCGATGGTGATGGTCTGGCCGTTAGACAATGTCACGACGACAGGAGAACCGGTAACTGGTGCACCGACGGTGGCGGTGTAGGTGACAGTGCCGCCTTCGGCGACCGATGTATCGGCGGTCAGTTTGACGGTCGAGGTATCGATGGTATCGGTG
>NZ_JASCPT010000082.1:0-25164 GCF_029959775.1 Pseudomonas sp. PS01270
GGGCAAGCCCGCTCCCACAGGGGCCAGGTGTGGAACACAGATTTTGGGTACACCACCAATACCTGTGGGAGCGGGCTTGCCCGCGAAAGGGCCGGCACAGATGACACAAAAAAATGCCCGATCACAGGATCGGGCATTTCTTCATTCAGGCAATCGCTTACGGATACTGCTGCACCGTACCCGGCTGTTGTTGCTGACCACCATACTCCTGACCCGGAATTGCCTTCAGGTTGACCTCGACCCGGCGATTCTGCGCGCGGCCGTTGACGTCACCGTTACTGGCAATCGGGTTATCCGGGCCGGCGCCACGGGCCGACAGGTTGGCACCGCTGACACCTTGCGAGGTCAGGTAGGTCGCCACGCTCTGCGCACGACGTTGGGACAGGTCCATGTTGTGCTGGCGGCTGCCGGTGCTGTCGGTGTAGCCGACGATTTCGATCTGGTTCTGGTTGAACTCTTTTAGCGAGTTGGCCAGGTTGTTCAGCGGTTGATAGAAGCTGGAAGCGATGTTCGCCGAATCGGTGGCGAAGGTGATGTTGCCCGGCATGATCAGCTTGATCTGATCGCCCTGACGCTGCACTTCAACGCCAGTGTTGGCCATGCTCGCGCGCAGTTTCTTTTCCTGCTGGTCGGCGTAGTAGCCGTAGCCTGCTGCGGAAGCACCGACCACGGCAGCGCCGATCAAGGCGCCCTTGCCACGGTTGTCGTGGCCGATGGCGGCACCGGCGAGTGCACCGGCCAGCGCACCGAGGCCACCGTATTTGGCGGTTTTGCTCATGCCTTGCGAGCCACCGTCGGCCTGACCCTGATTGTCATACGGATTGGGCGAGGCGCAGCCGGACAGCACGGCCACGGCAGTAGCGACAATAATCAAACGACGCGTGGTGAACATGGAGAGCTCCTGGTCTTTTTGCATTCTGTGGTGCAGCGGCCACTGATCAATCAATGGACCTGCGCGGGCGTTGGATCATGACAATGCCTAAAAATTCCGCCCGCTGCCCGTGACAAAAAATTCAGGCACGCACAAACGGGTTCTCGCGCATCTCATCACCCAGACGCGTATCCGGACCGTGCCCGGTAACCACCGTCGCGTCCTCGTCCAGCGTATACAGCCGCTGCTTGATCGAACGCACGATGGTCGCCTGATCGCCACCCCACAAATCCGTGCGCCCTACCCCGCGACGAAACAGCGTGTCGCCGGCTATCAACAGCTTAGCCTCGGAAAACCAGAAGCTCATGGAACCGGGTGTATGTCCCGGCGTGTGCAGGGCCACGCCGCAACCGCAGGCGAGTTCTTCGTCATCGCTCAACCAACGATCCGGCGACGGCACCGGGGTGTAAGGCACGCCGAACATCTGGCATTGCATTTCAAGGTTGTCCCAGAGGAACTGGTCTTCCTTGTGCAGATGCAGGGTCGCACCGGTTTTCTCCTTCATCTGCCCGGAAGCGAGAAAGTGGTCGAGATGCGCGTGGGTATGGATGATGCTGACGACTTTGAGGCCATGGGCGTCGAGGCGCGCCATGATCAGATCAGGGTTGCCGCCGGGATCGACGACGATGGCTTTTTTTGTGAGCGGGTCGCCGATGATGGTGCAGTTGCACTGCAATGGGCCGACGGGGAAGGTTTCGCGGATAAGTGCAGGGCTGGGCGTGGTCATGGAAAAATCCTGGACAGGGTCAACGCCGTTGGCAACGGCCGATGGCGAATTTTACCGGCGCTAGAGCAATAACCCCAACGCCTTCGCCCGCGCCACTGCCTGCGTACGCCGCTCAACCCCGAGCTTGCTGTTGATATGGCTGGCATGGGTTTTCACGGTGTGCAGGGAAATGAACAACTGCTCGCTGATTTCCTGATTGGAACAGCCTTGAGCGATCAGGCGCAGCACCGCCAATTCCCGGCTGCTGAGTTGTTCGGTAGTTGAGTTTTCTACGCTCGGTCGCGGCGCAGCTGTTGGAAAATGCGTGAGCAATTGCTGGCTCACCGCGTTGCAAGTGAGCGTCTGCAGTTGTCCGCGCATCCAGTCGGTTTGGTTTTTCAGCAGCGCATCGAAGGGTTGGAAGACGCCGCCGGCGGCAGCTTCCAGCGCCAGATTCAAGGTTTTGCGCGCCTCGGGCTCGCGTCCACTCGACAGCAACAGCGCCACCTTCTGCGTCAACGCCATCACACTGAGCAACTGGCGTCCGGTCCGCTGGCCGTTTTCATGCAACACGTTCAACCGCCCTTCGGCGAGCATCGGCTGCCCCTGAATCACATCGAGCAGCGCCTGTTGCAGCTCCACATGCAACGGCAGTTGCGGATGGAATTCCGGCGGTGCCGCAGCGTTTTCGCCGGTGTAGGTCTGGCCCAATCGTGCAAGCCACGCCTCGGCGAGATCGATGCGGCCCTGGGCCAGCCACAGTTCGCATTTGACCAGGGTGATCATCGCCAGGTAGTAGATCGGCGGTACGTCCCAGATGTGCATCAGGCGTTCGGCTTCGGCGAGTTCGGCGAAGGCCTTGGCGAACTCGCCGCTGGCGCCGTCGAGGCGGGCAATCACGCAGTGGCCGATCAGCACGCTGATGTCGCGACAGGCGCGCGCTTCGCCAATGCCGGTCAGCAGGCGTACGCGTGCAGCCTGCGGCTGCAAACGCATCGCCAGCAGGAAACCTTCGTACAACGTCAGCCGTGCGCGCACGGCGTACAGTCGTTGCGGCGACAGACCGCGCAAGCGTTCCAGGCCCTGATGCACTTCATCCAGCGCACGCAGAATCTCGCCCCGTGATTGCAGAACCCGCGCCCTGTCGTAGTGCGCCAGTGCTTCGAATAATGGATTGCCGACCCGCTGTGCCAGCTCGAGGGATTCACGGTTCAGGCCACGGGCGCGCCACAGATCGCCGTCGGCGATCGCCAGATTGGACAAGGTCGACAGGCACATCAGCCGCTGGCCATAACGCTTGGCCGGCAGGCTCTCCAGCGCTTCACTGCAATAGCGCAGGGTCAGTTCGCGATGGCCGCGTCCGCGAGCGATGATCCCGCTCAGCGCCAGCCATTGCGCCAGCATGGATTTCTGCGCAGTGGCCGAAGGCGCCGGCAGGAAACGGCTCAAATGGCTGGCCAGCTCTTCAGCGGCATCGAGCTGACAGGCCAGCCCCAGCGCCCAGCTGTAGAGCACGATCAGCCGAGGCGTGCTGATCAGCAGACTGTCGGGCAAGTCCATTTTCCAGCGCAGCAGCATGCCGACGTTCTGCTCAGCGAGCAGTTGCTCTTCGGAGAGGTTCTGTACCAGATTTGCCGCGACATCGAGATGCCCGGCACGCAACGCCTGCTCCACCGCTTCGTCGAGCAAGCCCTGTGCGTTGAACCAGCGGCAGGCGCGCAAATGCAGGGTAGCGTTGGGCACCATCGCCTGGGCGATTGGCCGGCTGCGCAACAAGTCAGAAAACAAATGGTGATAGCGGTACCAGTGACCGTGCTCGTCCAGCGGCACCAGAAACACTTGGTGAGCGAGGAGAAAGCGCAGGATCTCGGCGCTGTCATGGGCTTCGCGGACGGCGTCGCACAGCTCGCTGCAAAAGCGCTCCTGCGGAGCTGTTTCGTAGAGAAACGATTGCACTTCGGCCGGCAGGCAATCGATGACTTCTTCGAGCAGATAATCGCGGATCAACCCTTCGCCGCCGTTCAATGCTTGCGGCAGCGCGGCATCATTGCCCGCCTCGGCCACCGCCAGCAGCCAGAAGCGCAGGCCGGCGACCCAGCCTTCGCTGCGCTGGATCAGGCTCTCCAGCGCTTCGCCGCGCAGTGAGCTGCTGTGACGATCGAGCAGAGTCAGGGCTTCGTCGTGGGTCAGGCGCAAGTCCTGTTCGTGCAGCTCGAGCAACTGCCGCGACAGGCGCAGACGCGCCAGATGCCAGTCCGGGCGCTGACGGCTGGTGACCATCACCAGCAAGCCATCGGGCAGATGATTGAGGAAAAATTGCAGGCAACGATCCAGCACCGGACCTTGGGCGAGGTGGTAGTCGTCGAGGACCAGCAGCAACGGCGCGGCAGGATCGAGATGCAGCGCCAGCTCATCGAGCAGACCGTCGAGCCACTCTTCGAACGCAAATGGTTGATGGCGCTGACGCATTTTCAACAGACCGAGAGCGCCAGCGCCCAAGGCCGGAAAATAGTCCTGCAGCCCTTCGAGCAAGCGCTCGAGAAAACGCCCGGGATCGCTGTCCCGTGGGCTCAAGCCCAGCCAGAGACTTTGCCAATGCGCCGGCAGGCTTTGACAGAACTCCACCGCCAGCGAGCTTTTGCCGAACCCGGCCGGGGCGCTGACCAGCAGCAACCGACCTCCGAGCCCGGCCTGCAGACGCTGGCAAAGGCGCGGCCGCAAGACATAGCCGTCGGGCAGCGGTGGGCGGAAAAAACGCCCGTCCAGTGCTGCGACGGTGATGCTTGCGGGACCCGGAAGTGGGGACAGATCAGTCATGGCCGGCTCTTGTTCGAAGGCGATTGGCGGCGTTGCAGATGTCCGCAGCCTAGCCTTAAACGAAGAGGTAATGAAGGTCACTGCTACAAATGGCTACAAAAAGGCTACAGACACAAAAACGCCCCGAACCGGTCGGGGCGTTTTCACGAGGATGCGGCCTCGGGTTTACGCAGGTTTAGCGAACACCATCCTGACGCAGGGCGGCCGGAGTGAAGTCGCTGGTGGTGGCGGTGAAGCCGAAGTCATACGCCTGCTTCTCTTCGTTCTTCATGCCCAGTGCCAGATAACGGCCGGACTGCAGGTCGTAGAGGGTTTCGAGGGCGTACCACGGCACTTGCTTGTCGTAGTAGTTCTCGGCATGTGCCTCGGCTACACGCCACAGTTGGCCACGACCGTCATAGTGGTCGATGACCGCTGCCTGCCAGGTGTCCTCGTCGATGTAGAAGTCACGCTTGGCGTAGATGTGGCGCTGGCCTTCCTTCAGGGTCGCGACCACATGCCAGACGCGGCGCAGCTCGTAGCGAGCCAGGTCCTGGTTGATGTGGCCGGCCTTGATGATGTCCGAGTACTTCAGTTTCGGATCGTCGAGCTTGTAGCTGTCGGAGGCGATGTACATCTCTTTCTTGCCTTCGAGCTTCCAGTCGTAACGATCCGGCGCACCGTTGTACATGTCGAGGTTGTCGGAGGTACGCAGGCCGTCGGCGGCAGTACCCGGGCCGTCATACGACACCTGCGGTGCACGGCGCACACGACGCTGACCGGCGTTGTAGACCCACGCCGAACGCGGCTCCTTGACCTGATCGAGCGTCTCGTGCACCAGCAGTACGCCACCGGCCAGACGCGCCGGCGCGGTCACTTTCTGCTTGAAGTAGAACAGGATGTTGCCCGGGTTCGCCGGATCGTAGTCCTTCATCTTGTCGCGGAATACGAACTGATCCTGGAAGTACACCAGGCTGTACGAGCCGTTCGGTTGTGGCGTGGCCTGGGTCACCAGACGTGTCACGCTGCCGCCGCGATAGCGGGTGATGTGGTTCCAGATCACTTCCACACCGGTTTTCGGGATCGGGAACGGCACGGCGGTATCGAAGTTTTCCAGACCGTTGCCGCCGGACACCAGGTTGGTGCTGGTGGCGTTCTTCTTGATCGCGGCGAACACGTCATCCGGCACGGTGGCGCCGCGATGGGACGGATAGACCGGCATCTTGAAGGTTTCCGGGTAGCGCTTGAACATCGCGTACTGGCCCGGGGCAAGCTTGTCCTTGTACTTGTCGACATCCTTGGCAGTGATGGTGAACAGCGGTTGCTCACTGGCGTAAGGGTTGGACAGGAAGCCTTTGCTGTCGACGCTGCCGGCATTCTTCGGCAGCGGTTTCCAGGCCGGGATCGAACCGTCGGCATTACCGGCCATTTCCGCGCCCATCGGCGTCAGGCTCTTGCCCAGTTTATCCGCTTCGGCAGCAGGCACCGCCGCCATGACACTGGTCGCCAGCAGCGACAGGCCCAGAACACCGGCGTGGAACAGACTCTTTGTTATTTTCATAAATTCGTTCGTCCTGAAATGCAGTGCTTAGAAGTTCACGCCGAAGCTGAGCGCCACGAAGTCGCGGTCATCCACGGTGGTGTACTTGCCGTCGAAGAAATTGGTGTAAGCCAGGCTCGCGGTGTAGGTGTTCTGGTACTCGGCATCGACGCCGAGGCTGACCGCTTTACGACCTTCCTCGAAGTTGCCGCCAGGGCCTGGCGAGTAACCGCTGACGTCGTGGGACCAGGCCACGTTCGGTTTCAGGTTCACACCGGCAAACACGTCGTTGTATTCCCAGATCGCCCGACCACGGTAGCCCCACGACATCGACGTGGTGAAACCGTCGTTTTCGCAATTGCGGCTGCGGTTGTTCTGCGGCGAACCCGGGCCTGCGCCGTTGATGGTGCTGTTGTTGAGGATGTTGGCGCAGGTATCGATACCGCCAGTGGCCGGCAACTCACCCGGACCGTAGACCGGATCGCGGCCATAACGCTTGTCGGAACGGCTTTCCAGGCCACCGACGTAGGTCGCACCGACTTCACCGACGAGGGTCAGACGGCTGGCGCCCATGACCTGATCGAAGAAGTGCGTGAACGTCGTCTGGATCTGGGTGATTTCCTTGCGCTCATAGCCATGCAGATCCTGACCCGGCACGCCGGTCAGCAGCGAAGCGTTGGTCAGCGCGCCGCCCAGCGGACGCACGCCGGCAAACAGGATGTCGGTGGAGTTCAGTTGTACCGGCGCGTTTGGACGGTAGCTGATCTCACCGCTCCACGCCGTACCGGTAGGCAGGGTGGTGGAGAAGCTCAGACCGTAGAGACGAATGTCTTCCGGGTATTCGATGAAGTAATTGGAGTTGCCCGCAACCAGCAGCGGTGCGAGCGCGGCAAACGGCCCCGGCAGACCGGCGGCGGTGTTGTAGACCGATTGCGGTGCGCCGGTGGCGCTGAAAATCGGCGCACGGCTGTGGTAGTTCATGAAGTAGGCGCCGAACTCGGTGTCGAGTGGCTCGAACATGTATTTGAGGGACGCACCCCACTGACCGCTATCGCGCGCGTCACGGTCCGGCCCACGGCGCACCAGCACGCCTTCTTCGTCGACGTTCACACCGTTGGCGGCCAACGGTCCCAAAGCGATCGCCGGAATCTGCGAACGCTTGTTCAGTACGCGCAAATTGTTGTCGCAACCGTCGGCAACGATGTCTGGCTGCGAGAAGAAGGTGCCGCAGTTGTCGACGACGGTCTGATCCCATTCCAGTTGGTAGAACGCTTCGGCCGAGAGGTTATCGGTGAGGCTCTGCGACACGTAGAACATGTTGACCGGAATCAGGCCTTCCTTGATCTCGGCGCCCGGACGACGGAACGCGGAGACGTCGATCGGGTTGATCGAGTTGATGCCGCCGCCGATGAAGGTACTTTCACCCCAGCTCACTACCTGCTTGCCCAGACGCACGGAGCCCGGCTGATCGGCAATCGCGTAGTTGTGGTAGACGAAGGCGTCGAGGATCTGCCCGCCGGAGGACTTGGCGCCCTCTTTGCGGTTGCTGTCACTGATGTCCTTGAACTCGCGGCTCTCGTCCTTCAGTTCGAAGTCGTACCAGTATTTGCCACGGACGAACACGCCGGTGTCGCCGTATTTCAATTCAAGGTCATGGATGCCCTTGAAGATCTTCGAAAAGGTTTCGCCGCTCTTGAAGTTGGCGTGACCGTCATCGGAGGTCTGCGACAGGCCACGGCCGCCGTTGTTGACGCCGATAAGGTTCTTGTTCGGGCTCTGAGTAGACCAACTGGCACCGATCGACAGGGACGAGTCGAACTGGCCTTCGATTTCACCGACGTTGAAACTGACGCCGAATGCAGGCCCGGCGAGCGAGGAGGCAAGACTGACCGCCAGAGGCAGTTTCGCCCGGCGCCAGAACTGGTTTACTGAGGTCATCGACGCTACTCCATGTGCATTATTGTTATGGCAGTGAGTACTTTTAAAAACGCTGTGGAGGACCGGGCGCCAGGGCTGCCCGAAATCGTTCCAGAGTTGCTCGCCCCGTTCAGTGCGTGTGCTCCGTTTTCAAAAAGTCCTTGAGCGGACTATAGCCAGCGGGTGGTAGTGCTTGATCCCTCTAAAGTGTGATTTGCAGCCGCCAACCACTCTGGAACAGTCCTTTCGCCAGTCCGACACAAGTCGGCACGGCAAGGATGGCTGATTTTTTCGATTTCACAAGCCAAGCGCTTGCTTGGTGGGTCTGGCGCGCCGGTTTCGGCGCGCCAGCAGACACTCAAAGAGTCGAAAGGAAGGTGCTGTTGTTGGCCTGCCATTCGGTGATGTCGAGGCGGATGCGCTTCTTGTCGAGCTTGCCGACACTGGTCTTGGGAATTTCGGTAACAAGGGCGATCTGACTGGGGATCGCCCACTTGCTCAGGTGCCCCAGTTCGACGAACGGCTTGAGGTGCTCCTTCAGTTCCCGTGCACCGATCACCTGCCCTTCGCGGACCACCAGCAAGGCAAACGGGCGCTCGCCCCACTGTGGATCGGCAATGCCCACCACTGCTACTTCGCGTACCGCCGCGTGCCGGCTGATCAGGTCTTCGAGGTCGAGGGAGGAGATCCACTCGCCGCCGGTCTTGATCACGTCCTTGATGCGATCACGAATATCGATCACGCCCATGCTGTCGAGCGTGGCGACGTCACCGGTGTGCAACCAGCCACCGGCCCAGAGCTCGGCGCCCTTCTGCGGTTCGTTGAAATAACCTTCGGTCAGCCATGGCGCGCGCAGCACCAGTTCGCCCTGGGTTTCGCCGTCGGCCGGAAGGAAGTTGCCCGCGCCGTCGACGATCGCCGCTTCGACCAGTGGCCCCGGCACGCCGGCCTTGATCCGGTAAGTGGTGCGTTCGTCCTCGCTGCCGGCCATCAATTCGTCGTTGAGGTGCGCGCAAGACACCAGCGGCCCGGTTTCCGACATGCCGTAAGCGGCTGTCAGCTGAATGCCACGGGCCTTGGCGTTTTCATAAAGACTGCGATTGAGTGCGCTGCCGCCGATGACGATTTTCCAGCCGCCGAAGTCGGCACCCTGCGCGGCTTTGGCGTTGAGCAGCATCTGCAGGATGGTCGGCACGCAATGGGAAAAGGTGACCTTCTCCTTGCGCCACAACTCCACCAGATACTCCGGATCGTAGCGCCCCGGATAAACCTGCTTGAGCCCGAGCATGGTCGCCACGTACGGCAAACCCCACGCATGGACATGGAACATCGGCGTGATCGGCATGTACACATCGTTGGTGCCGAGCAGGCGTACGCTGTCGATCGAACCCATGATCGTCGCCACGCCGATGGTGTGCAGCACCAGTTGCCGATGGGTGAAATACACGCCTTTCGGATTGCCCGTAGTGCCGGTGGTGTAGAACGTGGTGGCGACCGAGTTTTCGTCGAAGTCCTGGAAATCGTATTGCGCGCTGGCAGCGGCCAGCAGTTGCTCGTATTCGCCGACGAGGTTCGGCAGCTCTGCGGTTTTCTCCGGGAGATCGGTCAGCAGCAGGGTTTTCTCCACCGTGGTCAGCTGCGGCGCGATGGCCTGATACAGCCCGACGAACTCACTGTTGACCAGCACGAAGCGGTCCTCGGCGTGGTTCATGGTGTAGAGGATCTGCTCGGGCGACAGACGCACATTGATGGTGTGGATCACCGCGCCGATCATCGGAATGGCGAACATGCATTCCAGATAACGGTGGCTGTCCCAGTCCATCACCGCCACGGTGTCACCAGCCTTGACGCCGGCAGCCGTCAGCACATTGGCCAGCCGCGCAACCCGCTCGATCAGGGTCGGATAGCTATAGCGCAACTGGTCGCGGTAGATGATTTCGCGGGTTTTCTCGTAACGGGCGCCGGACATCAGCAGCCGTTTGATCAGCAATGGATACTGGTAGGCCCCATCGGCCGGCGGAATGACCCGAGTCTGCAACATAAGAATCCCTTTTCTGACTGCACGGTGTTGGCGGAGAGATTCGTACTCTAGTGCGCCTGCATGACAGTCAAATCAGCCAAAGGAATGATTTGCAGAGCTGTACAAATGCTAGCTTTGCGCCAGCATTTCGGGCCGAAATTGAAGAAAACGCGACCGGTGGGAGCGAGCCTGCTCGCGAAGGCGTCGGGTCAGTCGACACTTTTGGTGACTGGACTGGCGCTTTCGCGAGCAGGCTCGCTCCCACAGGGATTGATGTATTCCAGTTCTCAATGCATCTCGGTGAACGCGATTTTCACGCCGAGAGCAATCAGCACGGCACCCATAGTGCGGTCGAACCAGTGGCCCATGCGGGCGAAGCCGGCGCGCACGCGTTGTTGGCTGAACAGCATCGCCACCAGGCAGAACCAGATCGCCGTCGCCACCGCCAGGTAAACGCCATAACCGGCCTGCACGGCCAACGGCGTGTGCGGGTTGATCACCACGGTGAACAGCGAGAGGAAAAACAGCGTGGCTTTCGGGTTCAGGCCGTTGGTGACGAAGCCCGAGGTAAACGCGCCCCGCGCGGTGCGCACGCCGGTTTCCCGGTGCAAGTCATCGGTGACGGTTGTCGCCGGTTGTGCGCGCAAGGCCTTGAAGCCGACGTACAGCAGGTAAGCCGCCGCCGCCCACTTCAGCGCGTTGAACAGCACGATCGACTGCGACACGATCAGACCGATGCCGAGCAACGAATAGCCGACATGCAGGAAAATCGCCGAGCCCACGCCCAGCGCGGTCCATGTGCCGGCGCGACGCCCATGGGTCACGCTCTCGCGCACGACCACGGCAAAGTCCGGGCCGGGGCTGGCCACGGCGAGCAGATGGATCAGGGCAACGGTCAAGAACTCGGTCCAGTACATGGGGGCTCCTTTGGGGCAGTTTGGTGATAAAAAAACTGCAAAGAACACAGTCCTGTGGCGAGGGGATTTATCCCCGTTGGGTTGCGAAGCAGCCCCAAAACTTCTGTCTGGCGCGCAGGCAATGATTTTGCGACTGCTGCGCAGCCGATCGGGGCGGTGCGACGTTTCGCTAAATCCCCTCGCCACAGGGTTATGTGTCCGCTGCGGGGTCAGCGTAACGATTTGTTTCATCTGGTAGGCTCGGCAGAGTACGCCCTCCGCTCACAGCACAAAAGGTACAGTTGATGACGAACACGCGCCGCGCGGTATTCCTTGATCACCCTTCGCTGGATCTCGGCGATCTGGACCTCGGTCCGTTGCGCGAATGCTTCAGCGACTTGCAGCTGTTCGCCCAGACTCTGCCGGAACAGGTCAGCGAACGCCTGCACGGCGCCAGTGTGGCGATCACCAACAAAGTCGTGATCGACGCCGCTGCAATGGCTGCCAACCCGCAACTGAAACTGATCCTGATCAGCGCCACCGGCACCAACAATGTCGACCTCGCTGCCGCCCGCGCCCACGGCATCACCGTGTGCAATTGCCAGGCTTACGGCACGCCGTCGGTGGCGCAACACACGATCATGCTGTTGCTCAACCTCGCCACGCGCCTGGCCGACTATCAAAAGGCTGTGGGCGCAGGCCGCTGGCAACAGGCGAAACAGTTCTGTCTGCTCGACTACCCGATCGTCGAACTGCAAGGCAAAACCCTCGGCCTGCTCGGTCATGGCGAACTCGGTGGCGCCGTGGCGCGACTGGCCGAAGCGTTCGGCATGCGCGTGTTGCTCGGGCAGATTCCGGGGCGCCCGGCTCGGCCGGATCGCCTGCCGCTGGAAGAACTGCTGCCGCAAATCGACGCCCTGACCCTGCACTGCCCGCTCAACGAGCACACCCGGAACTTCATCGGCGCCGGCGAACTGGCCGCGATGAAGCCCGGCGCATTTGTGGTCAATACCGCCCGCGGCGGCCTGATTGATGAGCAGGCGCTGGCCGACGCTTTGCGCAGCGGTCACCTCGGCGGTGCGGCGACCGATGTGTTGAGTGTCGAGCCACCGACCCAGGGCAATCCGCTGCTCGCCGCCGATATCCCGCGCCTGATCGTCACCCCGCATAACGCTTGGGGCAGTCGCGAGGCGCGCCAGCGGATCGTCGGGCAACTGAGCGAAAACGCCCAGGCGTTCTTCAGCGGTGAGGCGCTGCGGGTCGTCAGTTGATAAACTGCGGCACTTTTTTTCAAGGAGCAGTTATGGATCCGCGCAGTGAAGTACTGCTTCGTCAGGCCGAGTTATTCCAGGGTTCGCTGCTGTTGGCCGGCCTGCCCGCCGACGATCTGCTCGGGCGTCTGCCGAATGCGTTCGGCTGGTGCTGGCACGCTGGCGATCAAGCCGCACTGGACGCACGTTTCGAGGGCCGCAGCCAGTTCGGCGTGAATGTCCCGGAGCGCGAGTTCGACAGCGCTGTGGTGTTCCTGCCCAAGTCCAAGGACCTGACCGATTACATCCTCAACGCCGTGGCGTCGCGTCTGGCCGGGCGTGAAGTGTTTCTGGTCGGGGAAAAACGCAGCGGCATCGAAGGCGCGTCCAAACAGCTCAACCCGTTCGGCAAGCCACGCAAACTCGACAGCGCCCGTCACTGCCAGCTCTGGCAAGTCACCGTGGCCAATGCGCCTGAAGCGAAACCGCTGGAAAGCCTGGCGCAGACCTACGAACTGCCGCTGGCCGAAGGGCCGTTGAAAGTCATCAGCCTGCCGGGCGTGTTCAGCCATGGGCGCCTGGATCGCGGCAGCGCCCTGCTGCTGGAGCATCTGGACAAACTGCCGAGCGGCCATCTGCTCGATTTCGGTTGTGGTGCCGGCGTGCTGGGGGCTGCGGTGAAACGTCGCTATCCGCACAATCAGGTGATGTTGCTGGATGTCGACGCGTTCGCCGCCGCCAGCAGCCGTCTGACCCTGGCTGCCAATGGCCTGGAAGCGGAAGTGCTGACCGGCGACGGCATCGACGCCGCGCCGATGGGTTTGAGCGCGATCCTGAGCAATCCGCCGTTCCATGTCGGCGTGCACACCGATTATTTCGCTACGGAGAATCTGCTGCGAAAAGCAGCGAAACATCTGAAAAACGGTGGCGAACTGCGCCTTGTGGCGAACAGCTTCCTCAAGTATCAGCCGTTGATCGAGGAGCACCTGGGCGTGTGTGCGATCAAGGCTGAAGGCAATGGTTTCCGGATTTACCGGGCCAAGCGCGGCTGAAAATTTGTTCTTGCCCAATCGGATTTGCCTAGGCAGAATCCGCTCCGTCCTAGGGGAGTAGTCTCCCACGAGCGCCATGCTCGTCCGGCATACGTCAACATACTTGATCCTCAGATCATGGCGTATGCGACCCAAGCGTCCGCACCAGACGGATCGCAGGGTTTGACAAGACCTATGACACGCACACCTTACCCGGGGCGGGAAGGCTGTACGTGTCATAGCCGTGTCGACCCGCCCCTTAGGAAATCCCTGATGCTGGACTCGCTACTCGTTCCCACCGCTATCGTTGCCTTGGCCGAAATCGGCGACAAGACGCAACTGCTCGCGCTGATTCTCGCCGCTCGCTTTCGCAAACCCTGGCCGATCATTGCCGGGATTGTCGCCGCGACTTTGGCCAACCACGCAGCAGCCGGTGCGGTAGGTGCCTGGGTCGGCAGTTTCTTCTCCGACGCCGTCCTGCACTGGATCCTCGCCGCCAGCTTCGCCGCCACGGCGCTGTGGACGCTGGTCCCGGACAAAATGGATGACGACGAAGCCAGCACGGCGCGCAAGTTCGGGCCGTTCCTGACCACGCTGATCGCGTTCTTCCTCGCGGAAATCGGCGACAAGACGCAGATCGCCACGGTGATGCTCGCCGCGCAATATCCGGAACTTTGGCTGGTGATTATCGGCACCACCGTGGGCATGCTGATTGCCAACGTGCCGGTGGTACTGGCGGGTAACTTTGCCGCAGAGAAACTGCCGCTGACCCTGATCCGCCGCCTCGCGGCTTCGGCGTTCATGATTCTGGCGATTGTTGCGGTTTATAAAGCGATGCAGAGCAGCGGCTGGGTTTAACCCTGAGAGAAGGATCGTTCCCACGCAGAGCGTGGGAACGATCATGACCCCGTCAATCTCAGGACTTCGGGGCTTTTTCGTACAACGGCATCACCTTCGGAATCGCTGCCTGCAACGCAGCAATGCGGCTGCTCGATGCCGGGTGGGTGCTCATGAATTCCGGTGGCGCGCCTTCGGAAGCCTTGCTCATCTTGTCCCACAGGGTGATCGCCGCGTTCGGGTTGTAGCCGGCGCGGGCGGCCAGTTCCAGGCCGATCAGGTCGGCTTCGTTTTCGTTGGCGCGGCTGTTGGGCAAGGTCATGCCGTAGTTGGCCACGGTGTCGGCCAGCGCCAGGCTGTCCTGGCCCAGACCGAACAAGGCACCGGCGCCTTGCTTGGCCATCTCCATCCCGTATGCCTTGGACATCGCTTCACGACCGTGCTCGCGCAGGGCGTGGGCGATTTCATGGCCCATGACCGCAGCGATTTCATCGTCGGTGAGTTTCAGGCTGTCGATCAGCCCGGTGTAGAAGATGATCTTGCCGCCGGGACCGCAGTTGGCGTTGAGCTCATCGCTCTTGATCAGATTGACTTCCCATTGCCACTGCGCCGCGTCCGGGCGGAAGGTTGGCGCCTGGGCGATCAAGCGGTTGGCGATGGTCTGCACGCGCTTGGCTTCCGGGCTGGTCTTGTCGAGCACACCTTTGCTCGACGCCTCGCCGACGGTCTTCTGATACGACTGCGCGTACATCTGATCGACCTCTTGCGAGGACAGCATGCTGAACATGTACTGCTTGCGCTCCACGCCCACGGCACCGCCGCTGGTAGTGTTGACCGACTGACAACCGGCCAGCAACAGCGCTGCGCTCAAAGCACTTACCACTAATGTCTTGTTCATTCAAAAGCTCCCTGAAAACCTGAGGCGTATCCTAGGCGGCTAATTGTATCGGCGCCAGATACAACGGACGCATTGCGCGTACATCCACCTAAGGCCGCAAGTCTGGCTGGAAATTCCTCAACGCGCATTGAATCCGCCGTGCACCGATCCATCAGCGACATCGCGGGCCGATTCCGACCAACGTCTCTCATGGCCCTGCACACCCCGCCGATAAATCCCTCGCAGATTGTCCTCTTGCGTGCGGAGCTCCCATGAAGTTCAAGTCGATCCAGTTTTCCGTCGCCGCCCTGGCCGGCGCCATCGTTCTCAGCGTGGTCGCGGCGCTGGTGCTGTACGCGCTGTTCTCCGGTGCTCGCACGCAAGAAATGGTGCAACAGCGCACCCAGGCGCAGTTCGAGCAAGTCATCGAACAGCGCCTGACCTCGCTGGCGCAGACCCAGGTCAGCCAGATCCAGCGCGAACTCGAAGCGCCGCTGCTGATTGCCGGCGGTCTGGTACGGGTCAACGCGCTGCTCGGCACAACCGCCGCCGATGGCCAGCCGCGCCTGAGCGTCAGCCGCGAGCAACTGATCAGCCTGATCAAGGAAAACGTAGAAAAGAACCCGAAGATTCTCGGCACCTATATCGGCTGGGAAAAAAACGCACTGGACCACAATGACGCGGCCTACATCGGCAGCGCCGTGGTCGGTATCGACCCGGCCACCGGGCGCTTTTTGCCGTGGTGGTTCCGCAATACCGACGGCAGCCTGGGCGTGGACAAACTGGCCGATGTCGACGACCAGAAAACCCTGTCCACCGGGGTGCGCGCCAGCGAGTACTACCTGTGCTCGAAAGAGACGAAGAAACCCTGCGTGATCGACCCGGCACCGTACAAGGTCGGCGACAAGATCGTCATGCTCGCCTCGTTCATCGAACCGATCATGGTCAACGGCGCGTTCCAGGGCATCGTCGGCGCCGACCTCTCGGTGAACTTCATTCAGGACATGCTGCTCGCCGCCAACCAGAAGCTTTACAGCGGCGCCGGTGAAATGGCGCTGGTCGGCGGCAACGGGCGGATCGTTGCCTACACCAAGGACTCGAGCAAATTCGGTGAAAAAGTCAGCGACATCCTCGACGCCGAACAGGCCAGCAATCTCGCCAATCTCAAGCGCGACGAGGTCACCTATTCGGTGAATCAGGCCAAGGGCCGCATCGAACTGTACCTGCCGTTCGGCATCGGCCAGACCGACGCGCGCTGGACACTGATGCTGCAATTGCCGCTCAACGCGGTCATGGCCGATCTGCAAAACCTCCAGGCCGACCTTGATGCCCAGCGCAAATCCGACACCTTCGGCATGGCCATGGTCGGCCTGATCATTGCCGGCATCGGCCTGCTGGTGATCTGGCTGGTGGGCCACGGCATCGCGCGGCCACTCAAGCAAATGGTCGCCATGCTCGATGACATCGCTCAGGGCGAAGGCGATCTGACCCGTCGCTTGAGCAGCGACCGCAGCGACGAATTGGGCTCGATTGCCAAAGGCTTCAACACCTTCCTCGCCAAGTTGCAGGCGATGATTACCCAAGTGGTGACCTCGGTGCAGAGCGTCAGCGATTCCTCGGAACACACCGCCGACATCGCCATTCGCACCAACATCGGCGTGCAGAAACAAATGGCCGAAATCGATCAGGTGGCGACTGCGGTGCAGGAAATGACCGCCACCGCCCAGGACGTGGCGCGCAACGCCACCCAGGCAGCACAAGCGGCAAGCCACGCCGACCAGGCCGCCAGCCAGGGCATGCAGATCGTCCGCGACACCTCGAATTCGATTGGCGTACTGGCGGTGGAAATCGGCAAGGCTGTCGAGGTGGTGCAGACGCTGGCCAAGGACAGCGAAAACATCAACGCCATCCTCACCGCCATTCGCGGCATCGCTGAGCAGACCAATCTGCTGGCACTGAACGCGGCAATCGAGGCCGCCCGGGCCGGCGAGCAGGGTCGCGGTTTTGCCGTGGTCGCGGATGAAGTGCGCAATCTGGCGCAGAAAACCCAAAAGGCCACTGAAGAAATCCAGAGCATGATCCAGCAGTTGCAACAGGGCACCCGCGATGTGGTGCGCGTGATGGAAGACAGCCAGAACCGCACCGACGAAAGCGTGCAACACGCGGCGAAAGCGGCCGAAGCGCTGGAGACGATCACCCAGGCCGTGTCGGTGATCAATGACATGAACACGCAAATCGCCAGTGCGGCGGAAGAGCAAAGTGCAGTGGCCGACGACATCAACCGCAATGTAATCAATATCGGTCAGGTGGCGAATGAAGTGGCGGGCGGTGCGGATGAGTCGAGTTCGGCGAGCGCCGGGTTGACCAAACTGGCCGAGCAGCAGCGGCGGTTGATCAATCAGTTCAAGGTCTGAAAGATCAAGAGCCCCTCACCCTAGCCCTCTCCCGGAGGGAGAGGGGACCGACCGCGATGTCTTGCGCTATACATCGACCTGAAAAAAACAGTCGATTATGGATTCACAACAGATCGTTCAGGTCGGTGAACCTCTGAAGTATCCCCATTCGGCTCCCTCTCCCTCCGGGAGAGGGCTGGGGTGAGGGGCTTTTGATCCACGCAAATCAAGCCGGGGTGAGACACTCCGGCCCGTTCAACTTCGGATCATTCACCAGATTCGCCAACACCCGCTCACGCAGCGCCGCCGGTTCACTGGCGAGCAATCCCTGCAAGACATGCAGCGGCGTTTCGGGATCAAGCCAGGCAGCCTGCCCCGCTTCATCAAGAATCAACGGCCGGCGCTGACTCGCCGCCGACTGAGTAATCACTGCCGTGCTCAGCCAGACCTGTTCCTGCACCGGATACGCTTCCCAGATCGCCGCGAAAAACAACGACGAGCCCTCCCCCGGCGTCAACCAGTAAGGCCGCTTGCGCTGGGTGCCGCGCCATTCGTAAAAGCCGTTGGCCGGCAGCAGGCAGCGACGCAAGCGCAAGGCCTCACGAAACATCGGTTGCTCAGCGACGGTTTCGGCGCGGGCATGGGCCGGGGTCTTCGACAGATCGGTCAGCCACGGCGGCGTCAGCCCCCAGCGTGCACGGGCCAGCGTGCGCTGGCCGTCTTCTTCGGCACGCAGCATCAACACCGAATCATTCGGGGAAATGTTCCACTGCGCCTGCTGATCGGCGGGAAAACCTGGCAGGGCCGCGAACTCGCGGTTCCAGCGAAACAGGGCATAACGTCCACACATGGGGCAACACGACTCTGAATAAAACGAAGGCCAGCCTAACAGACCAGCGTGCCGGGAAAGCTTTCCGGTTCGTCGCCGGGCAGCGGCAGCGCGGCATTGTACGCGGTGATCAACTCGCGGGCGTATTCGGCCTGATCGTTATCCACCGACAGCCAGAGCAGGCCGAAGATCGGCAATTCACCCGCACCGCCCACCAGATCACGGCCGATCAGATGCGCCTCGATCCCCTCACTGGCAAGCATGCCCTTGAGCATTTCGCCCTCCATCAGGTTCGCCGGTTCGTAGATGCGCTGCATACGCGGCCCTCACTCGTTTTCGCTGAAGACTTCCAGATGCCACTCTTCTTCATGTACCTGCAGGACAAAGGTGATCGGACGACAGCACACCTGGCAGTCTTCGACATACGTTTGATCCCCACCGGACAAATCCAGAGTGGTCTCGACTTCCTCACCGCAATACGGACATTCATACAGTGCATTTTCCAGCATCGCGGTCTCCCCAGTGACTTGTGCGTATAATCGCCGGTCTATTTGCAGGGCTATTTTTGTCTGGCTACTTTTCAGACCGTGCCCCGCGGGTTTTCGATCAAACCCTTTACTTACCCTAGCCGTTTCCAACAAGAGAGCATGATGGGCGAATTCGATGCCATCCGACCTTACGACGACAGCGAAGTACCTGCGGTACTGGCAAGACTGCTCGGCGACAAGGCGTTTCTAGATATCCTCACCCACTTCCGCTTCCCGCGTTTTGCCGGTGCCTTCGGCTGGATGCTCAAACCTCTTATAGCCCATCGGCTGCGTCGTGAGTTTGCCGACGTGAATTCCGTGGCTACCTTACAGGACAAAGTCGAGTTCTACGTCGACCACACCATCGAGCGCGCCACCGACGGCGTGACGTATACCGGTGTCGAGCAGTTCAAGTCCGGCAGCGCCTACCTGTTCATCGCCAACCACCGCGATATCGTCATGGACCCGGCCTTCGTCAACTACGCCGTGTACCACGCCGGCCTGCCGACACCGCGCATCGCGATTGGCGACAACCTGCTGCAAAAGCCGTTTGTCAGTGACCTGATGCGCTTGAACAAGAGCTTCATCGTCCACCGTTCGATCACCGGCCGTCGTGAGAAAATGGCTGCGTATCAATTGCTGTCGGCGTATATCAATCACTCGATCCGCAACGATTGCGCCTCGATCTGGATTGCTCAGGCTGAAGGTCGGGCGAAGGACGGCGACGACCGTACCGAGTCGGCGATCCTCAAGATGTTCCACATGAGCCGCAAGGACGAGCCGTTCGGCGAAGTGATCCGCTCGCTCAACGTGACGCCGGTGTCGATCAGCTATGAGTACGACCCGTGCGATCAGGCCAAGGCCCGCGAGCTGTACATCCGCGCCACCACCGGCACCTACGCCAAAGCGCCGGGCGAGGATGACGTGAGCATCGCCAAAGGCATCACCGGCTACAAGGGCCGGGTGCACGTGAACTTCGCCGCGCCGATCACCGAAGTGTTCGAGGACACCAAGCAATTGGCGATCGAGATGGACAAGCAGATTCTCGGCGGCTACCGGTTGTTCCCGGTGCATTACCTGGCGTACGCGCAGTGGGCGGATGCCGATCCGCAACTGAACGTGCCGAAAGCGGCCGAGGTGTTCCCGGTTGACGAACTGGCCAAGGCGCAGGATGAATGGCAGAGCCGACTGGATGCGTGCCCCGCTGAGCATCGGCCGTATCTGGTGCTGCAATATGCGACACCGGTGCGCAATCAGTATCGGGTCAAGGCTGGGTTGCCGCTGTAGGCAACAGCAGTGGCGAGGGGATTTATCCCCTCACCACAGGTTTGCTACTGCTTCAGAAGCGGGTGCTGATCCAGGACACCAGCAGCGCCAGACCGAGGCAAGCAAAACCAAAACGATAGAAAAACCGGTTCATGCGCAATGTCGCCCAATCGAGCATCGGCTCGGCATTGGGCTGCGCCTGGCGCTGGGCGGCGAGACTGGCCTGGGCGCGTTGCTCACGGCGGCGGGTCGCGTGCAGCAGCCAGCTGCCCGGAAAGGCCAGCAGCAAGGCCAGCAGGTTGATCAACTTGGCGGGATGGGCGGTAAACAGCGTCATCAAGTGCAGCGACATCACAGACCTCGAACTTAACCGGTGTGGCAGACGCCAGACCGACGACCGCGGCGCGAATTCTACCCAAACCCTGCCGCCCTGCCCCAGCCTTTGCGACAAATAACCTGACAATCGACCGATGGCTGCCCTGTGTCATGGCATCGTCACGTGGATGCTTCACCCTGCGCGCCTCGAAACCCGAATGGAATGCGACATGCTGCACGCGGAAAACCAGGATCGTCTGTACCTCATCACCCCTTACGACGACCAGCAAAGCCTGGTCGGCAGCCTCGCCTTCAACGTGCAGGACCGGCACTGGCTAGTGTATTGCGCGCTGGGCGGGCATCAGCACGCGGACTTGCCCGAGACCGATTTGCTGACTGGCGTGAGCGTGCTCGATTTCTATTCACAGGCTGCCTGAACGTCAAAAGCACCCTCACCCTAGCCCTCTCCCAGAGGGAGAGGGGACTGACCGAGGTGTTTGCGGTAGATACGCCGACATGAGATACCGCGCCGAATTCAGGTTTTGAAGCACACGCGATCGGCTCCCTCTCCCTCTCCCTCGGGAGAGGGCCGGGGTGAGGGGAATCGATTTCCCATACGACACAAATCTCAGATCCACAAAAAAGCCCGGAACCATCACTGGCCCCGGGCTTTTTCACGTTCGCTGCAAACTTACTCGGCCAGAACCTGACCCACGGTCGGGTCCTTGAACAGACGCGTCAGTGCGTCACTCAATACATCGCTGACCAATTTGGTATTGGTCTCCTGATTCGGCGCCATGCCGAAGCGCTGGTCCAGCGACGCACCGTAACGGCCGCTGTAGCGGCGGTTGGCGTTCTGCACGTCGGAGCGGAAGGTCGCGCCGATGGTGGCTTCGGTCACGTACATGCCTTCTTTCGGCGACTGGTATTTCAGCTCGGCCAGGGTCACGGTCAGCTGCGGCGCGTTGGGTGCGTTAGTGGTCGGGGTGAAGCCGAGCAGGCGTACGGCGGCTTCGGCCTGGGCCTGCAGCTTGGGCAGGATCTGCTCGCGCTGTACGGTGATGGCGCTGGTTTCCGGGTACAGACCGCCACGGGTGCCGAGGGTTGGCGACGGACGACCGTCGACCACACGCACGATGACAGGCTGGCCGCGACCGACCGCTGGCAGTTGCGTGGTCAGCTTCGGCTCCGGATTCAGTTGTTGCGGGCTGTGGGCGCAGCCGGCGAGGGTCAAACCGGCGACAGTGATCAAACCGAACAACAGGCGTTGCAACATGCTCTTCTCTCCAGAATCAGGCACAAACAGGCCGGCAGTATAGCGGTGGGCCACTGCACGTAACCAGCGTCGCACAGTGAATACTGCAATGTCAGACAAACCCCGCCGAAAGCGGTTCCTGTCACACATTCTTCACCGTCCATACACCCTGGCGTCATGGCTTGCCGACAAGCTTCAAAGCAGTCCTCCTTCAAGGAACTCTGCCATGCGTTATCTGATCTCGCTGTTCGCCCCACGCC
Organism: Pseudomonas sp. PS01270; assembly: GCF_029959775.1. Classification (NCBI taxonomy): domain Bacteria; kingdom Pseudomonadati; phylum Pseudomonadota; class Gammaproteobacteria; order Pseudomonadales; family Pseudomonadaceae; genus Pseudomonas; species Pseudomonas sp. PS01270. Next base: position 21,647 of record NZ_JASCPT010000082.1, read on the forward strand.
CGCTGCATCGCAGCTTCGCCCTGCTCGACCGCAACGGCCGTTGCCAGGCTTTCAAACAGTGCAGCCTGCAACCGATGGGCGACGGCTGGGTGGAAATCGAAGAAATCCGCCTGACCTGGCTGAACCAGCCGCTGCCCGCCAGCGCCCGGGTCGTACCGCGACAAATGCGCGCACGGGGTCAGGTGCAGTTGAGCATCTGACCGGATGCCTAATAAAAGTCATTAAACACGAGCAACTGCGCGCATTTCTTCGCTACAATCTCCCCCCGATTATAAGGACGTCTCCTGATCGGGCCCCGCAACAGCGTCAATGCGCATGCATCGACATCAAAATCGCCCACAGAGAGCCGCCCACACAGATCGAGTGAAGTTGGCGCGCTTGCCTGTTCTTCCGGCAAAAACCCGCTTTTCGCGAATCTGCAGAGCTGTCATTCGCTCGGCCACCGCGTTGTTTTGCCCTAGCGGGCAGGTGCCAGGCCAAGGCAGCCCTTTTTTGAGGTTCACGTCTTCAAAAGAGCGTGAAAAAAACGGGTTTTCACAACTTCACAAGAGTGTGGCGAGCAAATGAATAGTTTTGCGTCTGAACATGCACCATTAGCGTCTGAAACAGCCCAACGACACAGGACCGGGTATACCTCGAACATCGGAGCCTGAAGCCTGTCCGCTACGGATTTGGTTGCACGAAAACGGATGACTCGACCATAAGTCGAATTGCCAGCCCTGCGTGAAAATGCGTTCATGGAACGCTTGAAACCAGGCCGCACGCATCCGTCGAAGTTGCGAAAAATTGCGAAGATTCGGACATGGCCCACCTGACCACGGATAGCCCGGGCCCACTGACCTGCCCTGGAACGCCTGGCAGCCATGCCGACAATTTGGTGCTGCAGATTTGGGAGACGCGTTAAATGGCGCATAACGAAGCAGTCGACGTAGTTCTGGTAGGGGCCGGCATCATGAGTGCCACCCTGGCCGTACTGCTCAAAGAGCTCGACCCCGCGATCAAGCTGGAAGTCGTCGAGCTGATGGATTCCGGCGCCGCCGAGAGTTCCAATCCGTGGAACAACGCCGGTACCGGTCACGCCGGCCTGTGCGAGCTGAACTACACGCCGCAGGCTGCCGATGGCAGCGTCGACATCAAGAAAGCCGTGCACATCAACACCCAGTTCGAGGTGTCGAAGCAGTTCTGGTCGTACCTGACCAAGAAGGGCACGTTCGGCTCGTGCAAATCCTTCATCAGTCCGGTTCCGCACCTGAGTTTCGTTCAGGGCGAAAGCGGTGTGTCGTTCCTCAAGGAACGCTTCAATGTTCTGAGCAAGCACCACGCGTTTGCCGACATGGAGTACACCGAAGACAAAGGCAAGATGGCCGAGTGGATGCCGCTGATGATGCCGGGCCGCTCGCCCGACGAAGTCCTCGCCGCCACCCGTGTGATGAACGGCACCGACGTCAACTTCGGCGCCCTGACCAATCAGTTGCTCAAGCACCTGAGCAGTGCTCCGGACACCCAGGTCAAATACTGCAAGCGCGTGACCGGCCTCAAGCGTAACGGCGCCGGCTGGACCGTCAGCATCAAGGACGTCAACAACGGCAACACCCGCGAAGTCGACGCGAAGTTTGTCTTCCTCGGTGCCGGTGGCGCGGCCCTGCCGTTGCTGCAGGCTTCGGGCATCGAAGAAAGCAAAGGCTTCGGCGGCTTCCCGATCAGTGGCCAGTGGCTGCGTTGCGATAACCCGGAAGTGGTCAAGCACCACCAGGCCAAGGTCTACAGCCAGGCAGCCGTGGGTTCGCCACCGATGTCGGTGCCGCACCTCGACACTCGCGTCGTCGACGGCAAGAAATCCCTGCTGTTCGGGCCATACGCCGGTTTCACCACCAAGTTCCTCAAGCATGGCTCCTTCATGGACCTCCCGATGTCGGTGCGCGCCGGCAACATCGGGCCGATGCTGGCGGTGGCGAAAAACAACATGGACCTGACCAAGTACCTGGTCAGCGAAGTGATGCAGTCAATGGAACAGCGTCTGGAATCCCTGCGACGTTTCTACCCGCAGGCGAAAGCCGAAGACTGGCGCCTGGAAGTGGCCGGCCAACGGGTGCAGATCATCAAGAAGGACCCGAAAAAGGGCGGCATCCTGCAGTTCGGTACCGAACTGGTCGCGGCGAAGGACGGCTCCCTCGCTGCCCTGCTCGGCGCATCGCCAGGTGCGTCGGTGACCGTTTCGATCATGCTCGAGCTGATCGAGAAGTGCTTCCCGGCCAAGGCGTCCGGCGAGTGGGCCACCAAACTGGCGGAAATCTTCCCGGCCCGTGAAAAGGTTCTGGAAACCGATGCTGCGCTGTATCGCAAGATCAACACGCAGAACAACATCGCCCTGGAACTGGTTGAAGAAAGCAGCGAGACACCAAGCTTCGCTTGATCTTGCGGCATAAAAAAACGCCCCATTGGGGCGTTTTTTTGGCCTGTCAAAAGCAAAAGATCTCGTCTTTTGACCTTAACCGCGAGCCTTGTCGATCAACTCGATGTACTCGGCGGCATTACGCTGATTCTTGATGTGATCAACAAAGGTCTGGCCCTCTTCATCCTTGCCATCAACGTCATAACCCGCCGCAACGAAGAAGCCCAGAAAGCGCTCGAAGTCATCGATGCGCAAACCGCGATAGGCCTTGATCAGTTTGTGCAGCGACGGCGAAGTGGCGTCGACCGGCTCAAAATCGAGGAACAGCTTGATCTGCTCATCGCCGATCTCGTCACCAATCACTTGTTTCTTATCTTTACGCATTGCCGACTCCAGCTCGCAGACATGACACGGGGCGGGCAGTTTACCCTTGCCCGGCCGCCCGGCTCAACGCGGACGAATCGCCCCGGTATGAAGATCGGCCCAGATATGGCCATTGGCATAACTGAGGAACTGCACATACACCGTGTCGTTGCGCAGCAGATCCATCACCACGCGGTATTGAGCGAGCGGATAGAACAGCGTCAGGGTTTTGCTTTTGTCATCGTAGGCCGGCTTTTTCAGGCTTTTGCTCTCGCCGTCGAAACTCACCAGCACCTGAGAAATGCTCGCGCCCTTGTTCAGCGATTTGCCTTTGAGGCGGATCAACAAGGATGAGGTGACCGGAATCGGCTGCTGATTGGACTGGCGCTGCGCACCGACCACCACCGAATACTCGCTGACTTGCAGCAGTTGCTGCTGCTCGGGTTCAGCGTCGCGCAGGGTCAGATCGTCCGGCGGCAGGAACTGGCTGTGCATCGGCGCGGCGGACAGCGGCAGGCTGAGAGACAGCAACAGGGCGGCGAGACTGCGGATCAAGAGGCGCATGACAGGCTCCGGAGGCGGGGCCGAGCACTCTAGCATGGCTGTCGCGCAAGGATCAGCACACACAAAAACAACTGTGGGAGCGAGCCTGCTCGCGAAAGCGGTGTGTCAGTTTTCAATGATGCTGACTGACACGACGCCTTCGCGAGCAGGCTCGCTCCCACAGGGGGCAATGCAGGTTCTTACATGCCATTAACGGCGT
>NZ_JASCPT010000083.1:0-24982 GCF_029959775.1 Pseudomonas sp. PS01270
CGATAGCGGTCTCTCAGACAGCGATGATGTTGAAGCTGATGACCCTATCGCGAGCAGGCTCACTCCTACAGGTATCTGTGTCGGTTTCAGCGATGTGAGTGAACCTGTTTTCATGACACTTTTGTTTCAATCCACGCTTTAGCTGTGCAATGCTGGCGCCGAGACCGTTCGCCAACTACAGCTTAAGTATCAAGAACGTAGAAACCGCGCGGTGCCGTTCACTTGCCCCTCTGGGGCGCTGCTACTACAGGGGGTCTGCATGCTCACCCTGCTCAATCTGTTGTCCGCCGTCGCCCTGTTGATCTGGGGCACGCACATCGTCCGAACCGGCATCCTGCGGGTTTACGGCACCAATCTGCGACATGTCATCGGCCAGAACATGTCGAAGAAATGGCTGGCGTTCATCGCCGGTATTCTCGTCACTGCCATGGTGCAGAGCAGCAACGCCACGGCGATGCTGGTCACTTCGTTTGTCGGTCAGGGCCTGATGGCGCTGACCCCGGCGCTGGCGACCATGCTGGGCGCCGATGTCGGTACCGCGTTGATGGCGCGGGTGCTGACCCTCGATCTGTCGTGGCTGTCGCCGCTGCTGATTTTCCTCGGGGTGATTTTCTTTCTGTCGCGCAAACAGACGCGGCTCGGGCAGATGGGCCGGGTGTCGATTGGTCTCGGGCTGATCATTCTCGCCCTGCAATTGATCGTCGAGGCCGCCGCGCCGATTACTCACGCGCAGGGGGTGAAGGTAATTTTCGCCTCGCTGACCGGCGACATTCTTCTCGACGCCCTGGTCGGCGCGCTGTTCGCGATGATTTCCTACTCCAGCCTCGCTGCCGTGCTGCTCACCGCCACGCTGGCCGGGGCTGCGGTGATCAGCCTGCCGGTGGCAATCGGTCTGGTGATCGGCGCCAACATCGGCAGCGGCATCCTTGCCTTCATGAGCACCAGCATGCAGAACGCTGCCGGCCGCCAGGTTGCGCTGGGCAGTCTGTTGTACAAATTGATCGGTTTGCTGCTGATCATCCCGGTGCTCGATCCGCTGGTGCACTGGATCGATAGCCTTGATTTCAGCCCGCAGGAAATGGTCATCGGCTTCCACCTGCTCTACAACACCGCGCGCTGCCTGATCCTGCTGCCCAGCGTCGGGCCGATGGCGCGGCTTTGTGCGTGGCTGTTGCCGGAGCGGCCGGAGGTCAACGGCGCCGCCAAGCCGCGCCATCTCGACCCGACCGCGCTGGTCACGCCGAGCCTGGCGCTGGCCAACGCCGCGCGGGAAACCCTGCGCATGGGCGATCTGCTCGACAACATGCTCGATGCCTCCCTTGATGTGCTGCGCGGCAAGCAGACCGCCGTCACTCAGGAAATGCGCCGCCTGACCGACGACGTTGAGGCCCTGTACAGCGCGATCAAGCTGTATCTGGCGCAGATGCCCCGCGAGGATCTCGGCGAGCACGACAGTCGGCGCTGGGCCGAGATCATCGAACTGGCGATCAACCTCAAACTCGCCGCCGACCTGATCGAGCGAATGCTGCGCAAGATCCAGCAGCAGAAGACTTCGCAGCGCCGTTCGTTTTCCGAAGAGGGCCTGGAAGATCTTGCCGGGCTGCAACAGCAACTGATCGCCAACCTGCGCCTGGGCCTGTCGGTGTTTCTCAGCGGCGACCGCGAGAGCGCGCGGCAGTTGTTACGGGAGAAACGCCGCTTTCGTGCGCAGGAACGGCGGCTGGCCCATGCGCATGTCAGCCGTTTGCAACGCAAGATCGTGCAGAGCCTGGAGACCAGCTCGCTGCATCTGGAGTTGATCGCCGACATGAAACGGCTCAATTCGCTGTTCTGCAGCAGCGCCTATGTGGTGCTGGAAACGGCGGACACCGGCGCGCTGGCGGTGGATGACATGGCCGACATTACGCATTCGCCTTGAACGTCTGGGGCTGGGGCCAGTCAGTTACAGTGGTTCAGCCTTGAGACCGTCATCGCTGGCAAGCCAGCTCCCACAGGGTTTTGTAAGCGCCGCAGATCCTTGTCGGAGCTGGCTTGCCAGCGATGGGGCCCTTACTGACGACACGGATCTCCAAATCAGCCGTATGGAAGCCTGTTATGCGTTGCCTGTTGTTCGCCTGTCTGTTGCTCGGTTCCCTGCCCGCCTTTGCCCTGGATCGGTTTCAGGTCGAAGGCTATGCGCTGCCCAACGGTTTGCAACTGATGCTCAAGCCCGGCACCGAACGCGGGCATGTGGCGATCCGGCTGGTGGTCGGCGTCGGCCTCGATGACTTCGACTGCGATGAAAAAGAGCTGCCGCATTTGCTCGAACACCTGCTGTTCAGCGGTATCGACGCCACCGGCGAAGGCGGTCTGGAAGAACGCATGCAGGCGCTGGGCGGTGACTGGAATGCGTTCACCAGCAATGCCGACACCACGTTCGTCATCGAGGCCCCGGCGAAAAACCAGCGCAAGGTGCTCGACCTGCTGCTCGCGCTGCTGACCCAGACACGCATCGACGACAACGCAATCAACGCGGCGAAACGGGTGGTCGAGCGTGAGGACGGCGGGCATTACACCAGGCTGCAACGTTTCCTCGACCGTCAGGACCTCGGTCATACCGCGAGCAATCAACTGGCTGTCGAGCTGGGACTGAAATGCCCGCAGCGTGCCGAAGTCGGCCATCTGACCCAAGAGCAATTGGAGAAGGTGCGCAAGGCCTGGTACGCGCCGAACAACATGACCCTGATCGTTGTCGGCGAACTCGACAAACTGCTGCCAGCCTACCTCGAGCGTACCTGGGGTCAGCTGGAGCCGGTCGAGCCTACCGAACACCGGGCGCTGCCGAACATTCGCACCAGCGCCGCCCATGAGCGCACCCTCACCCGTGGCTTCATTGGCGACAGCGCCAAGCTGCACTGGCTGGTGCCGGAACCGGTACTCGACGATCAGTACGACCAGACGTTCGACATTCTCAAGGATTACCTCGACTGGGCGCTGTACCGGCAGATTCGTCTCAACCATGGCTTGTCGTACGGGCCGTGGGCCGAGCGCGAAGTGTTCGGCGGTGTCGGCTTCATGAGCCTCAACGCTGACCTGGATCGCGATGACGTCGACGAAGCCATTCAAGTGCTGGAAGACCTCAAAGCCGATCTGCTGAAAAACGGCCTCGACCCGAGCACCTTCGCCCGCATCAAACAAGCCGCCATTGCTCACCAGGCCTGGGCCGTGCAGGGCAACAGCGCTCTGGCCGACTATTACTGGAGCGCGCTGGCCGACTATCAGGATGGCCGCTTTGCCAATCCCGCGCGGGAGCTGCAAGGGGTGACGCTGGAAGCGGCGAACAAGGCGATGCGCGAGCTGTTGCTGCAGCCGGGGTATATCCGGATCGAGAAGCCTTTGATCAGTGATGATCAGGTGTTGTGGCTGGTCGCTGGTGGAATCGGGTTGTTGCTGCTGATCGTGATCGGCTGGCGCCTGCATCGCCGCCACAAAATTGCTGGAAGCCATTAATCCTCTGGTGAGTGAGCACTTGTGGCGAGGGGATTTATTCCCGATGGGCCGCGCAGCAGCCTCAATAAGGGCAGCTCGGTAGATCCAGACAAAATTCGCTCGCAGGATCTACGACGGCTGCACCGCCGATCGGGGATAAATCCCCTCGCCACAAGGGGCATGCGGCGTTAACCTTTCCGGGATTTTCCCCATATCGTCGTGAACCGCCAAAATGCCAAAACTGACCCTCCTTATCCAGCGCCTTCTCGAGCTGATGAAGCGCTACCCCGGGTTGATCGCGGCGGGTGGTTTCATTTCCGGGGTCGGCAGTTTCATCCTCGTCGATCGCCAACAGGGGCTGGCCAGCTGGATCACGGTGATCATGCTGCTCAGCTGGATCTGGCTGATGCTGGAAAACACCCTGACCGGGCTGTTCACACGGATTTTCAAGCGCGAGATTCCCCAGCCGCTGCTGCGCTACGCGACGCAGATGATCCATCAGGAAAGCCTGTTTTTCGTTCTGCCGTTCTTTTTCATCACCACCACGTGGAACAGCGGCCAGTTTGTCTTCACGGGGCTGCTCAGCGTTGCCGCACTGATCTCCATCGTCGATCCGCTGTACTACAAATGGCTGGCGCCACGGCGCTGGGCGTTTCTCGCGCTGCACACCCTGACCCTGTTCGCCGCCCTGCTCACCGCGCTGCCGGTGATCATGCACCTGACCACCGCGCAGAGTTTCAAATGGGCGCTGGGGATTGCCGTCCTGCTGTCGTTCCCGAGCCTGGCGTCGATCTTCCCGATCCGCACGGTGCGCAACGCCCTGGCGATTCTGTTCATCACAGTCGGCATCGGCGGCGTCGGTTGGGCGCTGCGTTCGTGGGTGCCGCCGGCAACGCTGTGGATGACCGACGTAGCGATCAGCACGCAGCTGCAGGATCGCACCCCCGGCGCCAGCCTCGAAACCGTCAGCGCCGAGCAGATCCGCAGCGGCGGGCTCTACGCCTACACTGCGATTAACGCGCCGCGCGGTCTCGATGAGCGGATTTATCACGTGTGGACCTTCAACGGCAAAGAGGTCGACCGCATCGCCCTCGACATCCATGGCGGGCGCAAGGAAGGCTACCGGGCGTGGACGCACAAGCAGAACTTCCCCGGCAACCCGGCGGGCAAGTGGCAGGTGCGGGTGCTGACCGAGGATGGCCAGTTGATCGGCGTGCTGCGTTTCGCAATTACCGACAGCACACCGGCCAAAGAAAAGTAATCCGGTTCGTGCTATTACGTAGGATCTCGTAACGGCCGTACAAGCACGGAGCTTATGACCAGCAGCCCAACCCCCGGCAGTGCCCACCTGGACACCGCGCTCAGCCCTGCCCGTCTGCGGGTCAGCGGCGACTGGACGCTCGCCCACTACACCGCGCTCAAGCACCTGAGCGAAAAGCTCCGCGGCCAGTACGACGCCAACACTTCCATCGATCTGAACGGCCTCGGTGCCCTCGACACCGCCGGCGCCTCTTTGCTGGTCGAGCTGCTCGGTTCCGAACGCTTGGGCAAATCCGCCGAACACCCCGATTGCACCCTTTCAACTGCCGACCGCGCCTTGCTGCAAACCGTGTACTGCTCGCTGAGCGATTTCTGCGTACCGATCAAGGAGCCGGAAATCAGCGTCAGCGTGCAACTGCTGACGCGCATTGGCCGCGCGGTGGACAAGGTCTGGACCGACACGTTGCAACTGCTCGGCTTCGTCGGCCTGATTCTCGAAGTCATCGCCCGTGGCCTGTTGCGGCCCAAGCGCTGGCGCATCACGCCGATGATCGCGCACATCGAGCAGACCGGCCTCGACGCCGCGCCGATCGTGGCCCTGCTGACGTTTCTGGTCGGCGCGGTGGTGGCGTTTCTCGGCGCCACAGTGCTGGCCAGTTTCGGCGCGACGATTTTCACCGTGGACCTGGTCGGCTTCTCGTTCCTGCGCGAATTCGGCGTGCTGCTCACGGCGATCCTGATGGCCGGGCGCACCGCCAGTGCTTTTACCGCACAGATCGGCTCGATGAAGGCCAACGAAGAAATCGACGCGATTCGCACCCTTGGCCTCGACCCGATCGAGTTGCTGGTGGTGCCGCGCGTGCTGGCGCTGCTGGTGGCGCTGCCGATGCTGACGTTTCTGGCGATGCTCTCGGGGATCGTTGGCGGCGGTGTGGTGTGTGCGGTGTCGCTGGACATCTCGCCGGCAATGTTCCTCTCGCTGCTGCAATCGGACATCGGCATTCAGCATTTTCTGGTCGGGCTGGTGAAGGCGCCGATCTTCGCCTTCCTGATCGCGGCGATCGGTTGCCTGGAAGGCTTCAAGGTCAGCGGCAGCGCCGAATCGGTCGGCGCGCACACCACCTCCAGCGTGGTCCAGTCGATTTTCGTGGTGATCGTGCTCGATGCGGTGGCTGCGCTGTTTTTCATGGAGATGGGCTGGTGAGTCGTCTACCCCGCGCGCCCTCGGAGGCGGTGATCGAAGTCCGTGGCCTGTGCAATCGCTTCGGCCCGCAGAGCGTGCACGAGAACCTTGATCTGGACGTGTACAAGGGCGAGATCCTCGCCGTGGTTGGCGGTTCCGGTACCGGCAAATCGGTGCTGCTGCGCAGCATTGTCGGGCTGAATCGGCCCAGCGAAGGTATGGTCAAGGTCTTCGGCCAGAACCTGCCGAACCTGGCCGAGCATGAACGCTCGCTGATCGAAAGGCGCTTTGGTGTGTTGTTCCAGAAGGGCGCGCTGTTTTCCTCGCTGACCGTGACCGAGAACGTCGCCCTGCCCCTTATCGAACACGCCGGCCTCAGCCGTCACGACGCCGAGCACCTGGCGGCGGTGAAACTGGCGCTGGCCGGGCTGCCGCTGTCGGCGGCGGACAAATACCCGGCGTCGTTGTCCGGCGGCATGATCAAGCGCGCGGCGCTGGCGCGGGCCCTGGCGCTGGATCCGGACATTCTGTTTCTCGACGAACCCACCGCCGGCCTCGATCCGATCGGCGCGGCGCAGTTCGATCAGTTGATCCTGACCTTGCGTGATGCGTTGGGTCTGAGTGTGTTTCTGGTCACCCACGACCTCGACACGCTGTACACCATCACCGATCGCGTGGCGGTGCTGGCGCAGAAGAAAGTGCTGGTTGCCGGCCCTATCGACGTCGTCTCGGAAACCGCCGACGCGTGGATTCACGAATACTTCCACGGCCCGCGCGGCCGCTCGGCGCTGGACGCCGCCAAATTGCTCAACGAGGTCTGATATGGAAACCCGAGCCCATCATGTGTTGATCGGCCTGTTCACGGTGATCGTCGTGGCCGGCGCCCTGCTCTTCGGCCTGTTTTTGGCCAAATCCAGCGTCGACACCGAGTTCAAGGATTACGAAGTGGTGTTCAACGAGGCGGTCAGCGGTCTGTCCAAGGGCAGCTCGGTGCAGTACAGCGGGATCAAGGTCGGTGACGTGGTCAGCCTGCGCCTCGACCCGCAGGACCCGCGCCGGGTGCTGGCGCGGATTCGTCTGGCGGGCGACACGCCGGTCAAGGAAGACACCCAGGCCAAGCTGGCACTGACCGGCATTACTGGCACGTCGATCATCCAGCTCAGCGGCGGCACACCCGAGAGCCCGAAACTGCGCGGGCATGACGGCAAGCTGCCAACTCTGGTCGCCTCGCCCTCGCCTATTTCCCGCCTGCTCAACGACAGCAGCGACTTGATGACCGGCATCAGCGCCCTGCTGCAAAACGCCAACCACATGTTCTCCGCGGAAAACGTCGAGCGTGTGAGCAAGACCCTTGCCCATCTGGAACAGACCACCGGCACCATCAACGACCAGCGCGGCGACATCAAACAAGCCATGCAGCAACTGGCGACCGTCGGCAAACAGGCCGGCAGCATGCTCGAGCAGACCTCACTGTTGATGCGCAACGCCAACGGCCTGCTTAACGATCAGGGCAAGCAGGCCTTGGGCAGTGCCGAACAGGCGATGAAGTCGCTGGAGCAAAGCAGCGTGACCATCAACGGCTTGCTCAGTAAAAACCAGAATTCGCTGGATAACGGCATGCAGGGCCTCAACGGCCTGGCCCCGGCGATTCGCGAACTGCGCGAGACGCTGACCTCGCTGCGCGCCATTTCCCAACGCCTCGAGGCCAACCCCAGCGGCTACCTGCTGGGCAGCGACAAGAACAAGGAATTCACCCCATGAAGCTGACTCGAATCGCCCTGCTCGGCGCTGGCCTGACCCTGATCGGCGCGTGCTCGATCTTGCCCAAATCGGAACCCTCGGACGTCTACCGCCTGCCCGCCGCGCAAGCGCCCGCCTCGGCCAGCCCGGCGGCGACGCAGTCATGGTCGCTGCGCTTGAATAAATTGCAGGCCAGCGAAGCACTGAACCGGCCGAGCATTGCCGTGATCCCGCAGGGCGATGTGATCAGCAGCTACAAGGGCTCGCGCTGGAGCGATCCGGCGCCGGTACTGCTGCGCAATCGCCTGCTCGATGGATTCCAGCGTGACGGCAGAGTGACGTTGCTGAGCACCGACGACAGCAACTTCCAGGCGGATCTGGAACTGGGCGGCAGTTTGCAGGCGTTTCAGACCGAATATCAGGGCACCCAGGCCGGCGTCGTGGTGCGGGTCGATGCGTTGCTGGTGCGCGGCTATGATCAGCGCATCCTCGCCAGCCGCCGTTTTGAAGAGCGCCAGCCGTTGAATGATGTGCAGGTGCCAGCGGTGGTTGCCGGGTTTGGCCAGGCCAGTGATCGCCTCACGGCCAAGGTTGTGGCCTGGGCCGTGGAGCAAGGCCAGAAACTGGCCCCCCAAAGGCCTTAAGCCCAACACAATCCCTGTGGGAGCGGGCTTGCCCGCGATGGCGGTGTGTCAGCTACCAGATATTTCGGATGTGCTTCCCTCATCGCTGGCAAGCCAGCTCCTATAGGGTTCTTTATCAACCAAAGAACCAGTAGCAGACCCCGATAGCGCCCACCACACCAGCAAACTCAGCCAGCAACGCACACCCCACCGCGTGCCGTGCGCGTTGAATCCCCACCGCGCCGAAGTACACCGCCAGCACATAGAACGTGGTTTCGGTACTGCCCTGCACCGTCGCCGCGACCAGCGCCGGGAAGCTGTCGACGCCGGAAGTCTGCATGGTCTCGATGAGCATCGCCCGCGCGGCGCTGCCGGAGAACGGTTTGACCATCGCCGTCGGCAGCGCATCGACGAAGCGCGTGTCCCAACCGGCCCACTCGACCAGATGGCGAATACCGTCCAGGCCGAAATCCAGCGCACCAGAGGCGCGCAGTACGCCAACCGCACATAGCATCGCGACCAGATACGGCAGCAGGTTCTTCGCCACATCGAAGCCCTCTTTCGCGCCTTCGACGAACGCCTCGTACACCTTGACCTTGCGCAGCGCGCCGATCAGCAGAAACAGCATGATCAGGCCGAACAGCGTGAGATTGCCGAGGATCGACGACAATCCCGCCAGTGCTGTCGCGGAAAGCGTGCCGAGCAGGGCCATGAAGCCGCCAAGGATCAGCGCGCCGGGCAGCAGATAGGCGAGGACTACCGGGTCCCAGATGCGCAGGCGTTGCATGAAAGCTACGGAGAGAAAACCGACGATAGTCGAGCAACTGGTCGCCAGCAGAATCGGCAGGAACACCAGCGTCGGATCCGGCGCGCCTTGCTGGGCGCGGTACATGAAGATGGTCACGGGCAGCAGGGTCAACGACGAGGCATTGAGCACCAGGAACAGGATCTGCGCGTTGCTGGCGATGGTGGCACTGGGATTGAGCTCCTGCAGCGCTTTCATGGCTTTCAGGCCGATCGGCGTGGCGACGTTGTCCAGGCCCAGACCGTTGGCGGCGAAGTTCAGCGTGATCAGGCCAAGGGCAGGGTGGCCGGCCGGGACTTCCGGCATCAGCCGCAGAAACAGCGGGCCGAGCACCTTGGCCAGCCACTCGACGATTCCGGCTTTCTCGGCGATGCGCAGAAAGCCCAGCCACAGGGTGAGGGTGCCGAACAGCAGCACCATGACTTCGACCGACAGCTTGGCCATGGCGAAAATGCTTTCCACCATCGCCGCGAAGATCCCGGCGTTGCCGCCGATCAGCCACTGCGCCAGCGCCGACACGGCTGCCACGATGAAGAAGCCAAGCCACAGGCCATTAAGCATCAGTCAAATCCCCCGAAGAATGCGGCGAATGATAGCGGGGTCGCCAGAAACGACAAACCCCGGATTGCTCCGGGGTTTGTTGGTGGGGCTTGCATCAATCACTGTGGGAGCGAGCCTGCTCGCGAAGAGGCCGGCCCATTCAACATCTCTGTTGTCTGGTGTACCGCTATCGCGAGCAGGCTCGCTCCCACAGGGTTTTGCATCAGTTCTTGGAAATTTCGCCAGCCGGCAGTTTTTCCTTGCTGCGCCAGTGCGGCAGGGAGTTCCAGTAGCGCTCGCCCTTGGCGTCGTCGTACATGCCTTCCCAGCGCGCGATAACCAGCACCGCCAGGGCGTTACCGATGACGTTCAGTGCGGTACGCGCCATGTCCATGATGCGGTCGACACCGGCGATGAACGCCAGGCCTTCAAGCGGGATGCCGACGCTGCCCAGAGTCGCCAGCAGCACTACAAAGGACACGCCCGGTACGCCGGCGATGCCTTTGGAGGTGACCATCAGCGTCAACACCAGCAGCAGTTGCTGGCTGATCGACAGGTCGATGCCATACAGCTGGGCAATGAAGATCGCCGCGATCGACTGGTACAGGGTCGAGCCATCGAGGTTGAACGAGTAACCGGTCGGTACCACGAAGCTGCAGATGGCTTTCGGCGCGCCGTAGGCTTCCATCTTCTCGATCACGCGTGGCAGCACGGTTTCCGAGGAGGCGGTGGAGTAGGCCAGCACCAGCTCATCCTTGAAGATGCGCATCAGCTTGAGCACCGAGAAGCCGAACAGCTTGGCGATCAGGCCCAGCACGACGAAGGCGAAGAAGGCGATGGCGACGTAAACCAGGATCACCAGTTTCGCCAGCGGCAGCAGCGAGGCGAAGCCGAAGTTGGCCACGGTCACCGCGATCAGTGCGAATACGCCGATCGGGGCGTAGTTCATGATCATGTGGGTGACCTTGAACATGCTTTCCGAAACGCCCTGGAACATCTTCACCAGCGGCTCGCGCAGGTCCGACTGCAGGCTCGACAGGCCGAGACCGAACAGCACGGAGAAGAAGATGATCGGCAGCATTTCGCCGCGGGCCATGGCCGCGAAGATGTTCGACGGGATCAGGTTGAGGATGGTCTCGATGAACGCATGTTCATGCTGCACTTCGGCGGCGGTAGCCTGGTACTTGGAGATATCCACCGTGCCCAGGGTGCTCATGTCGATGCCGGTGCCCGGATGGAACACGTTGGCCAGCACCAGACCGACAACGATGGCGATGGTGGTGACGATCTCGAAATAGATGATGGTCTTCAGGCCGATACGCCCGAGTTTCTTGGCGTCGCCGACGCCAGCGATGCCGACGATCAGCGAGGAAATGACGATCGGGATCACGATCATCTTGATCAGACGGATAAAGATATCGCCTGCCGGTTGCAGGACGTTGCTGATCCACCAGGCCTTTTCGGCACTGAAGTGGTTGAGCAACGCGCCAATTGCAATCCCCAGAATCAGACCGATGAGGATCTGCCAGGCGAGGCTGATTTTTGCCTTCTTCATTATCTTTACCCTTACTTGCGTTTGATTCAGGCACATGCAGGAACTGGAACGCTCATCAGCGGAAAAGTCTGTGCATCTGCCTCCGTATAAGGTGCCCCGAAGCGCGTGTTTACGGCTCTTCGGCAGGCGAAAAAAGGCGCAACTATTCCGATGCAAGGTGGCGCCGTCTAATGCCGTAAACGCCTACCCTATGCCTAATCGGCATGAGCTTTTTCATTTGAAACTGGCGTCCCAAGCGGTTCGATTGTGACATTTGTGCCGGCATAAGTGCCGTGAACCGGCCGTTACAGCGTAGGCTGGTTAAATTTTGCACAGGTAAAATCGGCGGAAATTTCCGGAAAAAGTCTGAATCGCAAGACTAGAAGTCACATAGAAGGAGCGCGATCTTTGTCGATATACGGTCGCCAGGAAACACCGCGAAATGTTTTCCTCACAGTGTCGACGATTGAAAAAAGGAATTTGGCGTGCTGGATCAATGTTTTAGCGGATTCAAAGCCCAGCGCAGATTCGTCAGACCACCGGGTCGACGAACCTGCGGCGCAGCTTTTACCCTGACCCGGCCCTTGCGCAGGTACTCCCTGTACCCGTAGGTCACTCCGACCCTGTATCAGTCAGAACATCCCGGCCCCCTGGTCATGCACCGACCCTCATCGGGCGGCGCAGTGGAAAGCAGCGGGGCGCTGCTTTCGTGTTCGAAACCTTTGCGCGTCCTGCGTCAGTACCACTTCGGATCTTTCTTCAGGGTTTCCATCAGCAGATCCTGCATGCCCTGATCAGGTTTGCCGAAGAAGCGATAAGTCGCGTGTCGCGTCGGCGACTTGTCCTGCGGCAGACCTTCCGGCACATCGACCAGCATGGCGTAGGCGTCATCCTTGTCGAAGCTGAAGGCCACGATCAAACGGTGATTCAGGCACTTGTCCTGACTCTCGCAGAGCGGGCCGACCAGATACTGATCGCCATCTTCCGTAACGGCATGCATCTGTTGCTCGGAGGTGCCGGACAGGTTGATCACCCATTCCGGTACGCGCTCTTCCTTTTTGATCACGCCTTCCCAGGTTTCACGGTACTGCGCGTCGGAGGCGAGCAGTTCGTTGACCCGGGTCTGGCCGTCATTGGCCGCCATGGCCATGGCACTGCCGCCCAGAAGCAGGGCGGCGGCCAATGTCTTGAGACCGATCATCGTTAACCTCGGCCGCGACGGCCAAAGAAGAAGGAAGCGATGAACATCACCAGGAACACGACAAAGAGAATCTTGGCGATACCCGTGGCGGTGCCCGCGATACCACCGAAGCCCAGAACGGCGGCGATGATGGCAATGATCAAGAATGTAATTGCCCAGCTCAACATGGTGATTCTCCTTACTTCTCTATTTAGGGGTGTTTCCAGTTTCCGGCGCTACGCGCCCGAATGTATTCACTGACTTAGAAAACCCAGCGCTCTTCCCGTGGCAATTGATCCAGCGGTTGCGCCTGGTCGACATCGATCATGTGCATCGAAGCGTTTTCAGCCTGGCTGCTGCTCACGGCACTGAAGTGCGTCTGAGTGCTGTGCTGCATCGAAATCAATGGCTCGGGTTTACGGCTGTTTTCCCAGCTCATGTACTGCTGGCAGACGATCAGGGTGATCAGCAACGCCAGTACACCGAACAGACCTTGCTGGATCTGCAGTGGCGAAATACGTACTTGGGCGGCGATTGGGCGAGTCATCCTGTGTTCCTCACGCTTGTTCGGTTGGGGCAGTGCTGTTCTGCCCGGGCTGAGTGAGGTATTGCAGCCTGCATGCCAGTTTTTTCATCTATAAAAAAACCAATGAAAACAACGGGTTAGGAGTGTTTGAGAAATTTCCTAAGACGCATCCTGCACGATGGCTCTTCTGCGGTCGTGCGCAATGCACGATTATTTCGTGGGAAATTTCGATGATATGGAATTGCTACCGGTACGCAGATGTCAGAAGAGGACGCAGGATCTGCCCTGCAAAACGCAGAATGTTTTAAAACTCAACGAAATCAATGAATTGGCCGTTATGGCAGTAGAGAGCTACCCTCCTATGGCTGGTATCGTTCAGAATCAACCATGCAACTTGCCCGATTTTTCCGGGACTAACCCAAGACTAATCACTATGGAGCGTAGGAAAAATGGAATCTGCCACTGAGCAACAAGGCCGCATTCTGCTGGTGGACGATGAATCCGCCATCCTGCGTACGTTTCGTTATTGCCTCGAAGACGAAGGCTATACGGTAGCCACTGCCAATAGCGCAGCCCAGGCCGATGCTTTGCTGCAACGTCAGGTCTTCGATCTGTGCTTCCTTGATTTGCGCCTGGGCGAGGACAACGGTCTCGACGTCCTTGCACAGATGCGCATTCAGGCGCCGTGGATGCGCGTAGTGATCGTCACTGCCCATTCGGCGGTCGACACCGCTGTTGATGCCATTCAGGCTGGCGCCGCCGATTATCTGGTCAAGCCGTGCAGCCCTGATCAACTGCGCCTGGCCACCGCCAAGCAGCTGGAAGTGCGCCAGCTCTCCGCGCGCCTTGAAGCGCTGGAAGGCGAGATCCGCAAACCGAAAGACGGTCTCGATTCCCACAGCCCGGCGATGAAAGTCGTGCTGGAAACGGCCCGGCAGGTCGCAAGCACCGACGCCAACATTCTTATCCTTGGCGAGTCCGGCACGGGTAAAGGTGAACTGGCCCGTGCGATCCACGGCTGGAGCAAGCGCGAGAAGAAATCCTGCGTCACTATCAACTGCCCGTCGCTGACTGCCGAGCTGATGGAAAGCGAGCTGTTCGGCCATAGCCGTGGCGCGTTCACCGGCGCAAGCGAAAGTACTTTGGGTCGGGTCAACCAGGCGGACGGCGGCACGCTGTTTCTCGACGAGATCGGCGACTTTCCGCTGACTTTGCAACCCAAGTTGCTGCGTTTCATTCAAGACAAGGAATACGAGCGGGTCGGCGACCCGGTCACTCGCCGCGCCGATGTGCGCATCCTCGCCGCCACCAACCTCAACCTCGAAGACATGGTCCGCGACGGCCGTTTCCGCGAAGATCTGCTCTATCGCCTCAACGTCATCACCCTGCATCTACCGCCATTGCGCGAGCGCGCCGAAGACATCCTGACCCTCGCCGATCGCTTCCTTGCGCGTTTCGTCAAAGAGTACGCACGCCCGGCGCGCGGCTTCAGCGATGAGGCCCGGGAAGCACTGCTCGGTTATCGCTGGCCGGGCAATATTCGCGAACTGCGCAACGTGGTCGAGCGTGCCAGCATCATCTGCCCGCAGGAACGCGTGGAAATCAGCCACCTGGGCATGGCCGAACAACCGGCCAACAACGCGCCACGGGTCGGCGCGGCACTGAGCCTGGACGAGCTGGAGAAAGCGCACATCGGCGCGGTGCTGGCCACCGCCGGCACCCTGGACCAAGCGGCGAAAACCCTCGGCATCGACGCCTCGACCCTGTATCGCAAACGCAAGCAGTACAACCTGTGAGCACTGCGCGATGAAACTGGCGATCAAGCTGCGCACGCGCCTGTTCCTGAGCATTTCTGCGTTGATCACCGTGGCCTTGCTCGGGCTCTTGCTCGGGCTGGTCAGCGTGATGCAGATGGCCGGGTCGCAGGAAGCGCTGGTGCGCAGCAACTTTGTCACTCTGGATCTGGGCCTCAAGCTGCGCCAGACCCTCGGTGATCAATTGATCATCATGCTCGCCGAAAAACCCGATCCCGTTGCGTTCGAAGCGTCCAAACAGCACTACTTCGAGTTGCTCGACCAAGGCATCGCCCAGCAGCAGGAGGGCGATGGCCAGCCTTACGGTTTCCGCCAGGCCAAGGCCGACTACCTGAACTTCCTCGCCTCATTCGACGTGACCGCCGAAGCGGCGAAGAACGCCAGTACCACCGCGGATTTCCGCGAGCGCTTCAACATTCTTCGTAATGGCCTGATTGCTGAGCACAAACATGCGCTGGAAACCATTAACGCGGTCCAGCACGCTGCCCGCGAACGCGCGTTGCTGATTGCTGGGCTGCTTGGCCTGGTCGGGCTGGCGGTGCTGATCATCGGTTTCGTCACCGCCCAAGGCATCGCCCGACGCTTCGGCGCGCCGATCGAAGCGCTGGCCAAGGCTGCCGACAACATCGGCCAGGGCAACTATGACGTGACCCTGCCGATTTCCACGGCCATGGAAGTCAACCTGCTGTCGCGACGCTTCGGCCTGATGGCCGAGGCGTTGCGCGAACACCAGGCGATGAATGTCGACGAACTGTTGGCCGGTCAGCAGCGTTTGCAAGCGGTGCTCGACAGTATCGACGACGGTTTGTTGATGATTGATCGCCAGGGCCAGCTCGAACACCTCAACCCTGTTGCTCAGCGCCAGTTGGGTTGGGAAGACGACCGGCTCGGCCAAGGCCTGGGTACTGCACTCGGCCGTCCGGAGCTGGATGCGCAACTGCAATTGGTCCTGCGCGGCGGCACGCTGGAGCGCGCGCCGGAAGATCTGAGCATCGAAGTCGATGGCGAATCGCGCCTGCTGACCTACAGCCTGACGCCGGTCAGTCATACCCAGGGGCATATTCTCGGCGCGGTGATGGTGCTGCACGACGTCACCGAGCAACGCGCGTTCGAGCGCGTGCGCAGTGAGTTTGTCTTGCGCGCTTCCCACGAGCTGCGCACGCCGGTGACGGGCATGCACATGGCCTTCGGGCTGTTTCGCGAGCGGGCCAAGTTCCCGGCGGAATCGCGCGAAGCTGACCTGCTGGATACGGTCAACGAAGAAATGCAGCGCCTGATGCAGTTGATCAACGACTTGCTGAATTTCTCGCGCTACCAGAACGGTCTACAGAAACTCACCCTGGCGCCATGTTCCATTGAAGACTTGCTGGAGCAGGCGCAGCTGCGCTTTGCCGACGTGGCTGCGGCCAAAGGTGTTGCGCTGAACGTCGAGATTCAAGGCCCGTTGCCGAGGTTGCAGGCTGATCAGGCGCAACTTGATCGCGTCCTCGACAACCTGATCGACAACGCCTTGCGGCACACCGCCCGCGACGGGCAGATCCGGCTGCAGGCGCGCCGCCATGGCGAGCGGGTCATCATCAGTGTCGAAGACAATGGCGAAGGCATTGCCTACGGCCAGCAGGGGCGGATTTTCGAGCCGTTCGTGCAGGTCGGGCGCAAGAAGGGCGGCGCCGGGCTCGGCCTGGCGCTGTGCAAGGAAATCGTCCAGTTGCACGGCGGACGCATGGGCGTTTATTCGCGGCCGGGGCAGGGCACCCAGTTCTACATGGCGCTGGCCGTCTAGGCTTCGTCGTCCATACGCCGCGCGGCAAGGCGCCTGCCGCGGGTGATCAGTTCGATGAATTGCACGGCGCTCAGTGCGTGGGCGAACAGCCAGCCCTGACCGAACTTGACTCCCTCACTGCTGAGCAATGCGGCTTGGGATTCCAGCTCGATGCCTTCGGCAATCACTTTCAGATCCAGCGCCTGCGCCATGTGAATGATGTGCGGAGCGACGCCGCTGCTCGCTGCGTCATGGCCCAGCGCATCAATGAACGCCTTGTCGATCTTCAGGCAGTCCACCGGCAAGGTCTGCAGATAGGCGAGGCTGCAATAGCCGGTGCCGAAATCATCGATCAGCACCTGATGGCCAACGTCGCGCAAGGCTTGCAGGTTTTCCCGCGCCACCACCACATCAATCAGGCCCCGCTCAGTGACTTCGAAGGCTATCTGCCGCGCGGCGACACGGTGCAGCGCGAGCAGCCGCGCCATGACCTGGCCGATGCGCGGCACCATGACATCGCAGGCCGCAAGGTTCACCGAGATATACAGCTGCGGATTGGCGCGCAGTAGCTGCCCCAGCTGTTCGAGCAGACGCTGCAAGACGAAGTCGGTCATCTGCCGGATCTGCCCGGTGTTCTCCGCCATGGGAATGAACAGGTCGGGGCTGGTCAGCGTGCCGTCCGGGCGCCGCCAGCGCAGCAGCGCTTCGGCGCCGACGCAGTGGCGGCTGTCGAGATCGAAGATCGGCTGATACAGCACCTGCAACTCACCCCGGCGGATCGCCCCGTGCAGCTCGGCATCCAGCGACTGGCGCTGACGCACCAATAGCAAGGTCAGAAAGCCGACAACGGCCCCGGCGATCAGGCACACCGGCAACAGCCACCACCACACCGCCGGGACGTGCATGCCCGTGCGCGGCGTGATCAGCACCAATTGATATTCCGGGTTGTCGGTGGGCATGCGATAGATCAGCCGCGTTTGCGTGACTTGCAGCGCATCAGGGCTCTTCGGTGGCCAGGGTTCGGTCGGTGGCCAGGTCTGTGCGGTGCCGAGCACCGGAATCGCGCGAGTGCCGTGATCGAGTACCACCAGCAGGCTGCTGCCGGGCGACAGATCGACCATGTCGGTCAAATGTCCGCGCGAGGTAGCGACACGAAAATTGCCGCGACCGAGCATCAGCGCCGCGCGGTTTTCATCGGGTTCGGTGGTGGTGTTCAGCCAATAGCTGTAGGTCGGGCCCTGAATGTCCGGCGCGCGCACCAACGACAGACCTTCCTGGCGCGGACGGTTGGAGCAGAACCGCGAGGCGTCCATATATGCGGCTTCATAGACGAAGCGGTAGTTGAAGGTGACTTGCTGCAGAGTCGCGATCATTTCTTCGTCGCAGCCGCGCAAGGGCTGGGCTTCAAGGTCGTCGAGACTTTCGCGCAACTGGCCGAACAATTGTTCGAGGCGCGCGAGGAAACGCTCGCCTTGGGCGTTCATTTCCTGGCTCTCGCGCAATTCAATCTGGCGCATCGCCGTGAACATACCGCCGGCAATCAGCAGGCTGGCGCTGAGGACAGCCGCGATCATCGCCAAAAAAACAGGGCGATAAAACCAGCTACGCAGCGTCTCTCGGGTCGCAGCCATCAGGGATTTTCCGAAGAATTACCATGAGTTATAGCTGCTGATTGCGATTTCGCCCTGACCGTCGGGCGGGCGTCATTATTTTGTCTGATTGAGGACTAAAAGAAGTGCTGCGGTTTGTGCGTCCGGCGTGCCGTCGAAGCGGGCAGGACGGTAATGCATCTGGAACGCGGCGAGGACATGCCGCGTGGCTACATCCAGCTCGCCGGTTTGCGGCGTGTCGTAACCCAGGCGCGCAAGTTGCGCCTGGAACCAGCCGATCTCCGGCAACGGGTTGCTGTTAAAAATAGCCTGCTGACGCGCCACCGCTTGCTCGTTCGGCCACAGGCCAAGGCCTTCGGCGGCGAGACGTTTCCAGGGGAACAGTGGCCCCGGATCAAGCTTGCGCAACGGCGCGATGTCGCTGTGACCGATGATGTGCCGCGGGCTGATGCCGTTGCGTTTGCTGATGTCCTTGAGCAGGGTGATCAACGACTGGATCTGCGCTTCGCTGTACGGATACCACAGGCGCCCGGTCGGGGTGTCCTTGTAGCCGGGATTGACGATTTCGATGCCGATGGAACTGGAGTTCAGCCAGGTACGGCCCTGCCACTGACTTTCGCCGGCGTGCCAGGCGCGCTGGTTTTCGTCCATCAGCTTGTACACGGTGGCGCTCTTGTCATCGCCAATCAGGTAATGGCTACTGACGTCGCCATGGGTCAGCAATTGCAGCGAACGCTCCAGCGACGCGGAGGTGTAATGCACCACAACGAACTGGATGCGGCTGTCGTAATTGGCCGAAGGATGGCTGGTGTCATAGCGCGGACCACTGGCGCAACCGGCGAGGACGAGCAGCGAGGCAACAAGGGCAAGGAATTTCATGGCAGAGGACGATACGCTGAAAACGATAATGCAACAGTGTAACGTACGGATTTGCTTAGAGTCCGCCAGCGGGCGGATTTAAACAAAATGGAACAATTGCCTTAGCCGAGCTCGACTCGGTTGCGCCCGGCGTTCTTTGCTCGGTACAGCGCCTGATCGGCTCTTTTCAGCACCAGATCGCTGTGTTCTCCCACCCGGAATGACGCGAGTCCCATGGAAATGGTGATAGTCACTCGCTCGCCCTTGAAATGAAACGGGCAGGCTTCGATCGCCGCGCGCAGGGTTTCCAGCAGTTTCGCGCCCACCGCTGGTGGCGTCGCGGGCAGCAACAGCACGAACTCTTCACCGCCGAAACGGGCGATGAAATCCGAGCCGCGCAGGCGTTTGCGCAATACCGTGGCGATGATCTTCAGCACTTTGTCGCCGGCCAGATGGCCATAGCTGTCGTTGATCCGCTTGAAGTGATCGAGGTCGAGCATGGCCAGGCTGAGGGTGTTGCCGTGCTGCTGCCATTGCTGGATTTCATGCTCAAGGCGTTCGCTCCACGCCGCACGGTTGGGCAGGCCGGTCAACGGATCGATCAGGGCTTTCTGCCGCTGCTCTTCAAGGTGTTCACGGAAGCCCATGGCTTCCTGTTCCATATGCGCCACTCGCTCCGACAGGCTCTTCAACCTGGCGGCGACTTCCTGTTCGCGGGCGTCGCGCTGCTTCTGGTGCTGGTCCATCGTTCCCAGCAGGCCTTCCAGGTGATTCTCCAGCACATGCTTGAGGTCATCGAGGTCCGCCGCTTGCTGGACGCTGCTCTGCAAGCCGTCGACCTGCTCGCGAATCTGCGTGTCCATGGCCCGCGCCGCCGAGCTGTTGTCGGCATGCCCTTCGCTGGCCGCTTGCAGGTTGCTCTGGAACGCTTCAAGGCGTTCGTTGAGCTGTTGCAGATAGGCTTCGAATTCGTGCTGACCGCTATCGGTAATCGCCAGCATCAAAGTCGCGAGATCGTCGAGGATCGGCAACAGTTCGTACCAGTTCAGCCCGTGTTTGAGCCGTTCGCGCATGGCTTCGGCTTGCGGCCGGTGGCGCTCGGGCAGGGTCAGGTCGTCGAGCAGGCCGATCAGCGTGTCTTCGATATGTCTGGCTACGGAGCTGTAGGACGGCTCCGGGGAATCCGGCAGAGCGAAGAGGATGTCGTGCTCCGACTGCTCCGGGTCGATGGCGGCCAAGGCCTGAGCGATCGGCTCGGGCAGGGGCAGGCTGTCGAGAATCAGCGGCGACGTATCGCCGGGATGGATCAATTCATCGGGGTTGAACGCCTCGGCTGCTGGCGCAGCGACGGTTATCTCGGTGTCAGCGGCTGGTTCAACCTGCACTGGCTCGGCTTCAACGACGACCACAGGCGCAGCGAACGCAACGACTTCCGGCTCATCAGGCGGCGTCTGAGCGGGCGTTTCGATGACGGTCTCGGGCGCTGCGATCGTTGGCTCAGCGTTGGCCACCGGTGCCGATTGCGCAGGCTCCGGTTCAGGCTGCTGAGCTTCGACCGGCTGCGGCACTGGTGTTGCTGGTATGTCGGCCGCCGGTGCAACGGTTTCTTCACTGTCGCGACTACCAAACAAACGCTGCAACAACCCCGGCCGCCCCGGCTCGGCAGGCGTTTCCAACTGACTCAAGGCCTTGCCCTGCAAGCCACTGAGTTCGCTCAGCAGCAGTGGCATTTCCCGCGCCTGACCGACTCGGCTGTCCAGTTGTTTGGCAAATTTCTTCAGCGGTTGCGCGACTTCGCGCGGCAGCGGCAAAGCCTGCAACTGGGTGACCAGCGCGGTCAGCGCGGTGCTGACCTGATCGATGCGGGTCTCGCGGCGCTGCTCGGAGTCGAGCACGGCTTTTTCCAGACGCGGCAGCAGGGCCGCGAGCCCGGCGTCCATGTCATCGGTGCGCACGACTTCGCGCATTTCTTTCATGCACTGATCAACAGCCTTATCGGTGCCCTCGGCCGCCAGCGTGCTGCGCACCAGACCGCGCCGCAGCAGGTCGAGTCGCGCGGCCCAGCGGCGTTCGAGCTTGTCCTGCTGTTCGATGCTCTTGAGGTACTTCTCTTTCCAGCGCTGGGCGTCGTCGCTCATTCACAGGTTCCGCGAGGGGCAGGGCTCAACGCGGGCAATGCGTCGGCCGTGAGCGAACCCGGCAGACGAATTTCCACCGCGACCGGCAGGTGATCGGAAATGGGCTGGGCCAGCACCTCGACCTTTTCCAGGGTCAGGGTCGGGCTGAGCAGAATATGATCAAGGCAACGCTGTGGGCGCCAGCTGGGGAAGGTCGCTTCCACCTGCGGGGCCAGCAGGCCGAGATCGCGTAACGGCGAGTGTTCGAGCAGGT
The DNA here is from genome assembly GCF_029959775.1 of Pseudomonas sp. PS01270. Classification (NCBI taxonomy): domain Bacteria; kingdom Pseudomonadati; phylum Pseudomonadota; class Gammaproteobacteria; order Pseudomonadales; family Pseudomonadaceae; genus Pseudomonas; species Pseudomonas sp. PS01270. The sequence goes on from NZ_JASCPT010000083.1 coordinate 21,295, forward strand.
CGCTGGCATGGGTATTCATGTCGCCCATCAGCACCTGATGCTTGTACCCGCTGATCAAATCACGAATGTAGGCCAGTTGCAGGCTGCGCGTCCGCGCGCCGAGGGCCAAATGCATCATCACCACCACCAGTGCCTCCGGACCTTCGCCGAAGCGCAGCAGGATCGCGCCGCGACCTTTCGGGCCGGGCAGCGGGTGGTCCTCGATCGCCCACGGCTTCAGGCGACTGAGCACGCCATTGCTGTGCTGGGCCAGTCGACCGAGGTTGCGATTGAGTTGTTGATACCAGTAGGGAAAGGCGCCGAGGTGGGCCAGATGTTCGACCTGATTGACGTAGCCTGAACGCAGGCTGCCGCCATCGGCTTCCTGCAGCGCGACCAGGTCGAAGTCGCCGAGCAGGTCACCGATCTTCTGCAGATTGCCGGAGCGCCCGGTGTGCGGCAGCAGATGCTGCCAGCTGCGGGTCAGGTAATGTCGATAGCGCTCGGTGCTGATGCCGACCTGAATGTTGAAGCTGAGCAAGCGCAGACGCTGGTCTGCGGGCAGGCCCGTAGACGCCAGATGATGCTCGTTGACCTGCGGATCATGCAGGCCAACGATGCGTTCGGACTTCCAGCGGCGCATGGCGAATGCCGCGCTTAGTTGGCAGCAGCCTTGTTAGCCGCTCGCTCTTTGGCGACCAGATCGTCAGCCAGCTTCAATGCTTGCTCGGCACCACCGGCAGAGCCGATGTCGAAGCGGTATTTACCATTGACGATCATGGTTGGCACGCCAGTGATTTCGTACTTCTTCGCCAGCTCACGGGCCTTGACGATCTGGCCTTTGATAGCGAACGAGTCGAAAGTGGCGAGGAACTTGTCCTTGTCCACGCCTTGAGTGGCGAGGAAGTCAGCCATGTCGTTCTTGTCGGTGAGCTTCTTGTGCTCTTTCTGGATCGCGTTGAACACGGCGTTGTGTACCTGATGCTCGACACCCATGGCTTCCAGAGTCAGGAACATCTGACCGTGAGCGTCCCATGGGCCGCCGAACATGGCGGGGATGCGCACGAAGTTGACGTCGGACGGCAGTTTTTCAACCCATGGATTGATCACTGGCTCAAAAGCGTAGCAATGCGGGCAGCCGTACCAGAACAGCTCGACCACTTCGATTTTGCCAGGCTTTGCCACCGGCACCGGGTTGGCCAGTTCGACGTAAGGGGCGGCAGGGGCTTCAGCGGCCTGGGCGGTGACGCCGAACAGGCTGGCAGCGACGAGGGCGGCGCTGATGATCAGATTACGCATGCTTTACTCCTGAACAATTTGGGTCGCCTCGCTCGACCTGTTGCGACACAGATCCTGGCGGGCATGAGTGCTGTAGTGTAACGGCAGCGGCCACAAAAAAGGGCGGCCAAAGCCACCCTTTTTATACTTGCTGCGAAGGATTAATCGAGCGTTAACGTCGCAGGCGTTACGCGCCTCGTGCAACCCTCGAATAAGGGCCTCAGTGCAGGCCCTGGATGTAGCTGGAAACCGCAGCGATGTCTTCGTCGCTCAGCTTGCGTGCGATGGTGCGCATGGTCATTGCGTCGCCGTCGTTGGCGCGACCGCCGTCTTCCTTGCGGAAATCGGTCAGTTGCTTGGCGATGTATTGAGCGTGCTGGCCACCCAAGTGTGGGAAGCCTGCGGCGGCATTGCCGGAGCCGTTCGGCGAGTGGCAGCCGGTGCAGGCTGGCAGACCTTTTTCCAGGTTGCCGCCACGGAACAGCGCTTCACCGCGAGCGACGATCTTCGGATCGGCGGCGCCGACGCTGCCTTTCTGGCTGGCGAAGTACGCGGCGATGTCGGCCAGATCCTGATCGTTCAGGTTGGTCAGCAGCCCGGTCATTTCCAGCACCACGCGCTTGCCCGACTTGATGTCGTGCAATTGCTTGTCGAGGTAGCGTTCACCTTGACCTGCCAGTTTCGGAAAGTTTGGCGCCATGCTGTTGCCGTCCGGGCCGTGACAGGCTCCGCACACGGCAGCTTTGGCCTGGCCTGCTGCGGCATCGCCGGCAGCATGGGCGACACCTGAAATTCCCACGGTCAACAGCAGACTCACGATCAATTTGTTCATCAGCTAATCCAACTACGGCTAAGGGTTAAGTTATGGACCGGGCTTACTCTCGCTCATCCACAGGATGATGGCCTGGTAATCCTCGGCACTGCAGTCCATGCACAAACCACGCGGCGGCATCGCCTTGAAACCCTGGGTCACGTGTTGCACCAGCGTCCCCATACCTTTCGCCAACCTCGGCGTCCAAGCTTCCTGATCGCCTCTTGCGGGCGCCATGGGTAGTTGGCCGGAATGACAGGCACCACAAACACGGTTGTACACAGCTTCCGGATCCTGTGTAGCCTGTGCGCTGTAAAGCGGCATCAAGACTCCGGCAGCCAGCAGCCATTTCGTCATAAAACGACCTTTTCAGGGTTGAGAGCGTTCTGCGTTCTAATGCGCAATCAAAGTCTGTCGCTCTCGTGAACTTCATCCTTCGCTGGGACAAAGCACACACAAAATCTGCGGCATTATATACTGGCGTCACTGAAACGGAAGCGACACCGCGTTCCGCGCCCAATCCCGGCGCCGCCCACATCGGAAATCCCATGCAACTCAAGAATCCCATCCTCGGCCTGTGCCAACAGTCCACGTTCATGCTCAGTGCCGCCAAAGTCGATCAATGCCCAGACGACGAAGGCTTCGAAGTGGCGTTTGCCGGTCGTTCCAACGCTGGCAAATCCAGCGCGCTGAACACCCTGACCCACGCCAGCCTGGCGCGCACCTCGAAAACTCCGGGTCGCACACAGCTGTTGAACTTCTTCAAGCTAGACGATGATCGCCGTCTGGTCGACCTGCCGGGGTACGGTTATGCAAAAGTACCGATCCCGCTCAAGCAACACTGGCAGCGCCACCTCGAGGCTTACCTCGGTGGTCGGGAGAGTTTGAAAGGTCTGATTCTGATGATGGACATCCGCCATCCGATGACCGACTTCGACCTGCTGATGCTCGACTGGGCCGTCGCCGCCGGCATGCCGATGCACATCCTGCTGACCAAAGCCGACAAACTCACCTACGGCGCAGCCAAGAACACCCTGCTGAAAGTACAGTCGGAAATCCGCAAAGGCTGGGGCGACTCGATCACCATCCAGTTGTTCTCCGCACCAAAACGCATGGGCCTGGAAGAGGCCTACACTGTACTGGCCGACTGGATGGAACTCGCAGACAAAGGCGCCGAGGCGGCAGCCGAGTAAGACAATTTCAAGACTGACTGTGGTGCTGTCAGGCAAGGCGAAAGTAGCGCTAAAAAGCGGAGTTTAGGGGACCTAAATGAGCTTTTTTAGCGATGCTTTTAACGCAGCATGGCCGCGCTTCAGCCGATTTTTGGGCAAAAAAAGCCCCGGATTTCATTGGGGAGGGAGAAATTCCGGGGTTCAAGTTCCGAACCGCTAGGGCGGGGTTCAGATATCTGCCAACACTTAACACAACATAGGAGCATCGAAGGGCTTCACCAGCCATTCAGTACCTCTGAGTGTTCGATCGACAGATTAGTTCAGATTTTTTTCAAAAAGCTTTGGAATAGCCTCAAGCGTTTTTCGATCTAAGCCGGATTCCCGGGAGTTGGCGCGCCCGGTGGGAGGCGCCACACCCCCACAAAAACCGGGGCGTGTAAAAAAAAAA
>NZ_JASCPT010000084.1:0-24844 GCF_029959775.1 Pseudomonas sp. PS01270
CGGCATAAACATTGTCGCCGACCCGCGCGGCGCCGCCGGTGCGGCCATGGATACCGCCGTATTGCGTGGTGTTGCCGGTATTGGGGTTGTAAACGGCGCCGCGATTGGCGCTGACGTGAGTGCCGCTGCGAACGTTGCCAGCGCTAACCCGTTCTCCGGCGATGGCGCCGCCGTTCGGGCCGACTGCCACGCCGCTGCGCCCGGCAGCGTAGTTGCCGGTGTAGGCGTTGTGCACCGCGCCACGTTGCCCGGCGGCGGCAATGCCGGTACGCGAGTTGTACGAGGCGCCAACCTGGCCGGCCCAGCGATTGCCGGTCCAGGCGTTGTAACCGGCGCGATAACGGCTGACCGTCGCGCGATCACCCCACTGATGATAAAGATTGCCGGTGGTTCCGGCCCAGCCCCCCGGACCCCAGGCCACCGCGCCGCCGCGATAACCGTAGGCTGCGCCACCCCAGGCCAGCGGCGCCGGGTACAGACGCGGACCCCACGCGTAGCCCCAGCCGTAATTTCCCCACCACGGATAGGCGCCCCAGCCCCAGCCCATGGCGACGGTGTTGCCGCCCCAGCTCCAGCCGAATCCGAAGCCGAAGGTCCAGCCAGTCCACGGCGTGTAACGAATCGCGACGCCGAAACCATAGGTCACCGGCGGCCCGTACCAGACGCTACCGACCCACGGCGTATACGGATAACCGGTGCCGTACACCACAACGCCAGTCGCCGGGTCCAGCGTCGAGCCTTGATAGCCCGGCGTGTAGCCGACCACCACGGTATCGCCGCTGGATTCGTAAACCTTCACGTACGTGAGGTAGTGCATCGGCGAGCTGGGCGGAATCGAATAAATCACCGCTGGCACTGAAATGGCCACACTCCACGGCCCGTTCAGTGAGGTGGCGCTGAACCAGATGCCGTTCTCCACCGCCCACCAACTGTCGTTGTCGACTCGAATAATCGGAGTGGCGCTGTTGACCACGTATTGCAGCGGCGTATTGCTGATCGCTTTGAGCTGCGGCTCGCCGTCAAATTGCGGTGTCGTCATCTTCACCGCGCTCTTGTTGATCGCCGACGTCTGCGGGATCGTGGCCGCAATGGCCGCCTCCTGTGCCTGTGGCGTGCCGGCTACCGAGGCCTTGACGTTCTCTTTGGCGCTGTCGTCAGGAATATTGGCAAAGTCGGCCGGCAGCTTGTCTGCCGGGACAAAGGTCCATGGCCCGCTCATGTCGCTGGCGCGGAACCAGCGCCCGGAGATCAGCACGTAACTGTTCTGGTCGCCGATTTCCTTGAAAATGTGCCCGGTGGTGTTGCTCACGTACAACAGGCTGGTGCCCTGAATCGGTTGCCATTGCGCGGCGCCGTCGGTCACCAACAGTTCCGTTGGCGTGGTGGCGATGAAGATTTTCGGCTGCGGCGGCTTGGCCAGGCTGGGAATCTTGTCCTTCGGATCGCTTTGCCCGGTGAGCAGGTCCACCTGGCGACTCTTGATCGCCGCCTGTTTGGCTTTTTCCAGACTGGCCGGTGGTGCAGCGAGGCGCGTGTAATCACCGGCCAATTGATCGGCAACCATCCAGCCGTCAAATACATGCAGGTAGTGTTTGCCTTCGGCGTCCTTGAGCAGAAGTGGGCGCGTGTTGATCACCCGTTGCAGCTCCGTTCCTTCCACCGGCCGATAAGCCGCCTCGCCGTCGATGTATACGAGAATTGCCGGGCTGTCGGAGCTGATAATGGTCGGCGGCGTGTTTTCCAAGGGCGCGCTGTCGGCTTTCTGTTCAGCGTTGAGCACCCCAACCGCTGCTTCCAGCTGATCCAGTGAAATGGTTTTCTTGCGGCTCTCGGCATCTTTTTTCAGGATGGCGAGCCACGTGTCGGCCTGTTTGGCATCGGCGGGGAAATCGGCCTTGATGATTTTGTACTGATCGAGCGCGACCCAGCGGGTGGCCTTGTCGACGAGGGTATGAGCGCTGAACTGGACGATGCCGTAGGTGGACTTGCCATCGGCAGCCGTGGCTTCGACCGCCGCGCGGGCATTGAGCGTATAGCCGTCCCAACTGTCGAGCTGCGGCTGATACACCGTCAGCTTGCTCTTGCCGCTGCTGATCACCTGCGGCCATGTCGGCTCGCTTGGCGCCGCGTTCGGCTTTGCCGCTGGTGCGGCTGCCCAGGCATTGCCAAGTGTCAGCAGACATAACATCAGCAGCGAGGGTAAAGCGCTCAGGAAAGGCATCGTCAGCTCCATCGACACACCGGTTCGCAAGGCAAAACCGGGAAAACACAACCGTCGAAAAAGCATAGCCGCCCGCCGTGGATTTACCCGGCAGATCGAGCCGTTAGCGCAAAGTCGAGTGTGGCAATGTGTTGCGATGTGCTATTTCAAGGCATGCTTGTTTCAAATCATTTTCGAGAGGCCGTCATGTTCAACGCCATCCTGATCGACAAAGACGACAGCGGTTATCGCGCCAATCTGCGGCAAATCGATGAACAGCAACTGCCCGAAGGCAACGTCAGCGTGAACGTCGCGTACAGCACGCTGAATTTCAAAGACGGCCTGGCGATTACCGGCAGCAGCCCGGTGGTACGCAAGTTTCCCATGGTGCCGGGGATCGATCTGGCGGGGACTGTCGAGTCCAGTTCGCATGGGGATTTCAAGGCGGGCGATCGGGTGCTGCTCAACGGTTGGGGCGTCGGTGAAAGCCACTGGGGCGGACTGGCGCAAAAGGCCCGGCTCAACGGTGACTGGCTGATTCCACTGCCCGAAGCTTTCACCCCGGCGCAAGCCATGGCCATCGGCACCGCCGGCTACACGGCGATGCTGTGCATTCTGGCGCTGGAGCGCCATGGCGTGACGCCGGATCACGGTGAAGTGTTGGTCACTGGCGCCAACGGCGGGGTCGGCAGCTTTGCCATCGCCTTGCTCAGCAAGTTGGGATACCGCGTGGTGGCATCCACCGGCCGCGTGTCCGAGCATGAATATCTGGCGCAATTGGGTGCTGCCGAAATTATCGATCGAGCCACCTTGTCCGAACCGGGCAAGCCGTTGGCGAAGGAGCGTTGGGCGGCGGTGGTCGATTCGGTCGGCAGCCATACATTGGCCAACGCTTGCGCCAGCACTCGCTCGGAAGGCGTGGTCGCGGCATGCGGGTTGGCGCAAGGCATGGACTTTCCCGCCTCGGTAGCGCCGTTCATTCTGCGCGGCGTGACGCTGGCTGGAATCAACAGCGTGACCCAGCCCAAGGCGCGCCGTATCGAGGCCTGGGGCCGGCTGGCCAAGGATCTGGATATCTCATTACTGCAATTGATCAGTCAGGAAATCAGCCTGAGCGAAGCCCTTGAGGCTGCGCCCAAACTGCTTGCCGGGCAACTGCGGGGCAGGGTGGTGGTCGACGTCAATCGTTGAGTTCGCGCTCAAGCAGTTGGCGTTTGCGCTCGACGCCCCAGCGGTAGCCGGAAAGGTTGCCATCGCTGCGTACCACGCGGTGGCAGGGAATCGCCACCGCCAGGCGGTTGGCCCCGCAAGCCTGGGCCACGGCACGCATCGAAGTCGGCGCGCCGATACGTTGCGCGATTTCGGCATAACTGGCGGTGCTGCCTGCGGGAATCTCCCGCAGCGCCTGCCAGACGCGCTCCTGAAACGCTGTGCCGCGTATATCCAGCGGCAAGTTCAGGCTTTTCGCCGGTGCTTCGACAAAGCCGACGACGCTGGCGACCACCTGTTCAAATTCGTGGTCGGCGCCGATCAGGTTGGCGTTGCGAAACTGATCCTGCAGGTTGCAGACCAGTTGATGCGGATCGTCGCCGAGCAGAATCGCGCAGATCCCACGGTCGCTTTGCGCCACCAGAATCGCCCCCAGCGAGCATTGGCCAACGGCAAAGCGAATGTCGTTGTTCTGCCCGGCGGCGCGGTAATCGGTGGGCTTCATGCCCAGCAGTTGATCGGCTGATTCGTAGAAACGGCTGTTGGAATTGAATCCGGCGTCATACAGCGCGTCGGTCACCGAGCCGCCGTCCGCCAGGCGCGCACGCAGTTTGCGTGAGCGATGCGCCGTGGCGTAAGCCTTGGGCGTCAGGCCGGTCGCGGCTTTGAATACTCGATGAAAATGGAAAGGGCTAAGGCCTGCGCCGGCGGCGAGGCTGTCGAGCGCGGGCAACGTCTCGCACGCTTCGATTTGCCGGCAGGCCGCTGCGATGATCGCCGCGTGCTGCGCGTCATTCTGGTCCTTGCTGGCGCGTTTGCTCGGCCGATATCCGGCAGCTTCGGCCAGTTCGGCAGTGTCGAAAAATTCGACGTTCTGCGGTTTCGGCAAACGCGCAAGGCTGCTCGGTCGGCAATAAACGCCGGTGGTTTTTACTGCGTAGACAAACTGCCCGTCCGCACGCGGATCGCGCGCAACCACGGCGGCCCAGCGTGGATCGTCTTCAGTTCTGATCGTCTTCGAAAGCGTGTCCATGAGAGGGAATCCGTTGACCTGTTTGAGTCAGGTTAACCAGCATCGTAACCCGCGACACTCCGCGCCTTGCGGTCAAACTTTTATTGAACGCCCGCGACGCGGAAGGTGATGTTGATGCGCCGCTCGCCCAAGAGCGGGTGATGGCCGGGTTTGATTGGCAGCACGCCGTGATAGCGCAGACGGTCCACGCCGCCCCAGACCACCATGTCGCCATGCAGCAGCGGGATGCGCCGGGTTTTATCGCTGCGTTCGAAGCCGCCAAACAGAAACATCGCCGGCAACCCCAGCGACAACGAAACGATGGGCGCGGCATAACCCTTTTCGTCCTTGTCCTGATGCAGCGACATCTTGGCGCCGGGGACGTATTGGTTGATCAGGCAGGAGTCGGCCTGAAAACCCGGGAAGCCTGCGCGTTCCGCCGCCTCGTGGGCCAAATCGGCAAACACCGCCGGCATTGATGGCCACGGCAAGCCGCTGAGTGGATCGACGCTGGAATAGCGGTAACCGCTGCGATCAGTGATCCAGCCCAGCTGCCCGCAACTGCTGGTGCCGACCGACATGCTGAAACCGCCGGGCGTAACCATGTGGCGTAGCGGGGCGGCGGCAAGAATGGCTTCGAGCTCGGTCAGCAGTTGCTCGACCTGCGGCAAGGCGAATCCGCGCAGCACCCACGATTGTTCGCCGATCTGCTCGGCGCGGGCTTGCTGTACGGGTTCGTTGTCGGCGAACAGGTCAAACGTGGTCGGTTGCATGATTCGGTTACAGCGCTTTGCTGACCTTGATGTCACTGAGTTGTTCGTCAGGGTGCATTTTCTTCAGCGCCGCTTTCGCTTCCTCGTCGGTGCCGGTTTCCAGTTCGGCGAACTCGAAACGCTGTTCACCGTCCAGTTTGTACTTGATCACGTATTTGGTTTTTTGCGCCACGGTCATGTTTCCCTTTCAGAATAGGCTGTGCGTCTCAGCTCAGTTTGGTGCTGGAACGACGGATGATCTTGATCGAGTGGGTCAGCGTCGGCTTGCGAGTCACGCTGATTGCGCGGCGGTTGACGGTGTCGATGGTGATGTTCCAGAAGCCGGTGCTCGGTGCGGTGATGCGTGCCGGGAAAGTGTCGAACGCGCCGCCGTGGTAGGTGTGACGGCCGCCGTTTTTGAAGCTGCGGAAGTTGGCGTCGTTCATCAAACGGATGTTGCACATCTGCGAACATTGAATGACGACGATGTCGTCTTCGTTGAGGTGCTCGCGCTGGTGAATGAATTTCATGGGCGCCTCCAGAAGGGCTTTTTCTACTAAATCAAAACGATAGCTTGTCGATGGGCGCAGTTTATCAGCCCGCACGGGTTATTATCTGGCCGTCGGGCGTTGCTTTGACAAATTTTGAACAGAACTTCGCCACGGCGGGCGGGTTAAATACACAAGGCCCCGGAGAAAAGCGGCATTTGTGCTGTCGGACGGTCTTTGACGGAGGATTCATATGAAGTGGGGTGTGGTGTGTGTGCCGTTGATTCTGGCGATGGCCGGTTGTGCAAATGTTTCCGAAATCAATGAAACGCTGCCAACCATGAGCGTGATCTCCGGCAAAAAGCCCCAGGAGTATGCGCAATGCCTGACCGACAAGCTCGCTGACAGTCGCGGCGCGTTGCAGGTGCAGCCGCAGAAGGACGGAGTACGAGTCATCGTCCCGGGCAAGCTTTCTTCAGGCCCGGCAGCCGTGTTTGATATCGAAGATCGCGCCGGCGGCAGCAGCATCAAGCTGCATGAGCGCATGTCCAATGTGCCGGTTCGCCCTCACGATGTGCAGAAAGCCGCGAACGCCTGTATTTCCGGCTGATAGACTAGCGAACATCAGCCCCCGATGCCGTCACAGTCCTGCTGTGGCGGCATTGTCATATATGGAGTCGCAATGAAGCGAGAGCACGTGCGGGAGCGCCACGCAGAGGGCCTTATCTCTGCCACCCATGTCATCCAGAACCCGGCGAATCCCGGTGAGTGGATCGTGTTTTTCAAGAAGAGTGCAGGGCGCAGCTACTTTTTGGTGGATGACAATGATGAAGTCGAGTCTTTCAATCGGCTCGACGATCTGATCGAGGTCGTCCGTGGCCTCGGGATCAAGTTCGCCGAAATCCACATGTAAGGCTTACTTGCAGACGACCACGACGTTGCGGGTCTTGTAATTGCCAACGTCAACGCCGAGGGTTTTGTCATCTTCCTTGGGCGCCGGCGTGCCATCGGTGCCGACGATGCGATAACCGGTGCCAGCGCAGGAGGCATCGGCCTTTTCGTAGCACATGGCCCAGGAGTTGGCTTCGCCGGAACAGTCGATGCTCAGACCCTGTTCGCCATTGTTCAGATAGGTGGGCTGCGAAGTGGCACAGCCGCTCAATACCAATACCGCGAGAAGCGGCTGCAGTTTGTTCAGGTTCATGGTTGCGTGATCTTCAAGTGGGAGACTGGTTGCTCTGACAGCGCCGCGATGAAAAGGTTATAGCGATTGGCCACTTGTTTGCCAATAAGGCACAAAAAAGCCCTGCGTTCTGGCAGGGCTTGGCGCAAGTGCTGGCAGGATCAGTCCTGATCTTTTCCACGGCGCTTGGAAGAAGCAGGTGTATCGGTGAACACCGAGGCTACATCCGTCGCCATCTGCTCGCTGTCGAAAGGCCCGGCGATATGTTCGCCATTAGTGGTGGTCAGCGTCCACTTGCCGTCTTTCTTGTCGATCACATACCCGTTGATGATTTTTACCGCAGCCATCTGGTCATTCTCGTTCGGTGGTTCAAAGGCGCCATGATAGCGGCAAATGCTCGCATTGGGGGCTGATAAGCGTATGGTGATCCTGTTTGCCCGGATCTTGAGCTACGCTGACTCCGCCGCTGAAATACCCGGATGGAACTATCCGCGCGAATATTTCTCTATGTTGGCATCGGTTAGCCAGCGCGGGGCATTGTAAGGCGCACGCCGCCTGATTAGACTGCCTCGAAACTCGTACACACAGCCTTTTCAAGGACTTATATGATCAAGAAATGCTTGTTTCCAGCAGCCGGTTACGGCACTCGCTTCCTCCCAGCGACCAAAGCCATGCCTAAAGAAATGCTGCCGGTGGTAAACAAGCCACTGATCCAGTACGGCGTTGAAGAAGCACTGGACGCGGGCCTGACTGAGATTTCCATCGTCACCGGCCGTGGCAAGCGTGCTCTGGAAGACCACTTCGACATCAGTTACGAGCTGGAAAACCAGATCAAGGGCACCGACAAGGAAAAGTACCTGGTCGGCATCCGCAAGCTGTTGGACGAGTGCTCATTCTCTTACACCCGTCAGACCGAAATGAAAGGTCTGGGTCACGCGATCCTGACTGGCCGCCCGCTGATCGGTGACGAACCGTTCGCCGTGGTTCTGGCGGACGACCTGTGCGTCAACATCGACGGCGACGGCGTGCTGACCCAGATGGTCAAACTGTACAAGCAGTTCCGCTGCTCGATCGTCGCTATCCAGGAAGTCGATCCGCAGGAAACCAACAAGTACGGCGTAATCGCTGGCGAAATGATCCGCGACGACATCTACCGCGTACACAGCATGGTCGAGAAGCCTAAGCCGGAAGACGCGCCGTCGAACCTGGCGATCATCGGTCGCTACATCCTGACCCCGGACATCTTCGACCTGATCGAGCAGACCGAGCCAGGCAAGGGCGGTGAAATCCAGATCACCGACGCCCTGATGAAGCAGGCCCAGAACGGCTGCGTGATGGCCTACAAGTTCAAGGGCAAGCGTTTCGACTGCGGTGGCGCTGAAGGCTACATCGACGCGACCAACTTCTGCTTCGAAAACTTCTACAAGACTGGCAAAGCTTACTGATAGCGTTTGCCTCGTCTGCAAAAGAAAGCCACCTTCGGGTGGCTTTTTCATTTTCCGCCCTTATATGGATGGCAGTGCTTGCCCAATGGATGACTGCGGGTATGCTGATGGCCTGCCGAGGAGATAGAAATGGCCTACGATTTTGACCTTTATGTGATTGGTGCCGGTTCCGGCGGTGTGCGAGCTGCGCGGTTTGCCGCAGGCTTCGGGGCGAAAGTGGCGGTGGCCGAGAGCCGTTACCTCGGCGGCACGTGCGTCAACGTCGGCTGCGTGCCGAAAAAGCTGCTGGTCTACGGCGCGCACTTTGCCGAGGACTTCGAGCAGGCGTCCGGTTTCGGCTGGAACCTGGGCGAAGCCAACTTTGACTGGGCCACGCTGATCGCCAACAAGGATCGTGAGATCAATCGCCTTAACGGCATTTATCGCAATCTGCTGGTCAACAGCGGCGTGACCCTGCACGAGGCGCACGCGAAAATCGTCGGGCCGCACGAGGTTGAGGTCAACGGCGAACGCTACACCGCCAAGAATATCCTGATCGCGACTGGCGGCTGGCCGCAGATTCCTGAAATTCCGGGGCACGAGCACGCGATCGGTTCGAACGAGGCGTTCTTCCTCAAAGAGCTGCCCAAGCGTGTGCTGGTGGTTGGCGGCGGTTATATCGCCGTCGAGTTCGCCGGGATTTTCCATGGCCTCGGTGCCAACACCACGCTGCTGTATCGCGGCGATTTGTTCCTGCGTGGTTTCGATGGGTCGGTGCGCAAGCACCTGCAAGAAGAATTGACCAAGCGCGGCCTCGACCTGCAATTCAATGCCGACATCGCACGCATCGACAAGCAGGCCGACGGCAGCTTGAAGGCGACGCTCAAGGATGGGCGTGTACTCGAAGCCGATTGCGTGTTCTACGCCACCGGTCGACGTCCGATGCTGGACAATCTGGGCTTGGAAAATACCGATGTGCAACTGGACGACAAGGGCTTCATCAAAGTCGACGAAGAGTATCAAACCACCGAGCCATCGATTCTGGCGCTGGGCGACGTCATTGGTCGCGTGCAACTGACACCGGTCGCGCTAGCCGAAGGCATGGCCGTGGCGCGGCGTCTGTTCAAGCCGGAGCAATACCGCCCGGTGGACTACAAGATGATTCCGACCGCCGTGTTCAGCCTGCCGAACATCGGCACAGTCGGTTTGAGCGAAGAAGAAGCGCGCGATTGTGGCCACGAAGTGGTCATTTTCGAAAGTCGCTTCCGGCCGATGAAGCTGACCCTGACTGACTGTCAGGAGAAAACCCTGATGAAGCTGGTAGTCGACGCCAAGACCGACAAGGTGCTTGGCTGCCACATGGTCGGCCCGGACGCTGGCGAGATCGTGCAAGGTCTGGCGATTGCCTTGAAGGCGGGCGCGACCAAGCGCGACTTCGACGACACCATCGGGGTGCACCCGACGGCTGCCGAAGAGTTTGTGACCATGCGCACGCCGGTCAGCGCTTAAGCGTCCTTCGCTTTGGTCGAGTCTGGCGCTGCCGCAACGGTGGCCGCCAGACGCTGGCTGTCCTCAAGGCTCGCCTGAGCCTTGAGCAATTCCTTTTCCAGTGACTGATTGAGTTGCGTCTGCTCGTCGACGCTCTGCTTGAGTGCCTGACTTTCCAGTGTCGCCACGCGCAGACGTTCCTGGAGGAGGGTGCGCTCGCTGTCCATGCGCGTCGCCTGCTCGAGCAATTGATCCTGCCGCTGATTACTCTGCTTGAGCTGATCCTGCAACAAGTTCAGCTCGCGCTGGGTGCCACGGTTTTCGGTGAGCAGGCGTTCGTTGTCGCGGTGCAACTGTGTGATCTCATCCTGACGCACCAGCGCGCTCTGCTGGGCTTGACGCAGTTCGGCCTGGATCTGCTGAAGCTGCCCTTCATGGCGGGCCTGTTCCTGCTCGCGCTGTTCCTTGGTGGCGTTACGGTAATGCTCCAGCGCATCGCGGGCGTGCAGGTGTTTTTCTTCCAGCGAGCGGATCTGTTCGTCCTTGTCCTGCAAGCGCAATTCAAAATCGGCCAATGCCTGGTTGAGGCCGGCATTGCGCGTCTGTTCGGTTTGCAGCATCGAGCGGGTGTTGCTCAGCGCCTCGGATTCGCGTTGCAGCGCGGCGCCCTGAATGTCGTGGTCGTGTTCGAGTTTCTCCAGCGCCTGGCGAACCTGTTTCAGTTCGGTTTCCAGTGCTTCCCGTTGCTCTTCGAACTGTTCGCGGGCTTGCTCGATGGGCTCCTGCGCCTGTTCTTTCAGACGCTGGGCGAGGCGAGAGACGAGGGCGGTCAGCTCATCATCGATCGGTTCTGCAGACGCTTCTGCTGGTTGTGCGCCGTCATCCAGTTCTTTCAGGTAGCGATGGATCGTGGTTTTCGAGCCGGTGTTGCCCATTTCGATGCGTACTGCATCGATGCTTGGGTGTTCGCCGCGAGCCAGGATCGCTGTGCGCGCGATTTGCACCAGTGCTTTGGTAATGCCGCCACGGGCCATGAGAACTCCTACGGTTACGTACTGTGGTACATGCCACTAAAGTACGCAGTGTACCATGCTGAAAATATAGGTAAATATTTGAATTAAAACACACGGGATATACTGGTATTACCCAATGTCAGGCGGCAAAATGCGCATCTGCATGAGTGAACCCGTACACAAGCGAGAAATCTGCCCATGAGTGACATCGATCGATATCTGCAAGCCGCCACCCGGGACAACACTCGCCGCAGCTATCGCATGGCGATTGAGCACTTCGAGGTGACGTGGGGCGGATTTCTGCCGGCTACTGCCGATAGCGTTGCGCGATATCTGGTGGCGCACGCTGGCGTACTGTCGATCAACACGCTGAAGCTGCGTCTGTCGGCGCTGGCGCAGTGGCACAACAGTCAGGGCTTTGCCGATCCGACCAAGGCGCCAGTGGTGCGCAAGGTGTTCAAGGGCATTCGTGCTTTGCACCCGGCGCAGGAAAAACAGGCTGAGCCGCTGCAACTGCAGGATCTGCAGCGCGTGATCGATTGGCTTGAGCAGGAGGCGCAGACGGCCCGGGAAGAACAGGACCGCCCGACCTTGCTCAAGGCGTATCGGGATCGCGCGCTGATTCTGTTGGGCTTCTGGCGCGGCTTTCGCAGCGACGAATTGTGCCGTTTGCAAATCGAGCATGTGCAGGCGAGTGCTGGCAAAGGAATCACTTTGTATCTGCCGCGCAGCAAGGGCGACCGGGAAAACCTCGGGCAGACCTACCAGGCCCCAGCGCTGTTGAAGTTGTGCCCGGTGCAGGCCTATATCGATTGGATTACAGAGGCTGCGCTGGTGCGCGGCGCGGTGTTCCGCAGCATTGATCGCTGGGGCAATCTGAGCGAGGAGGGCCTGCACGCCAACAGCATTATTCCGCTGCTCCGCCAGGCGTTGCAGCGCGCCGGGATTGCCGCCGCCAACTACACCAGCCATTCACTGCGGCGTGGCTTTGCCACATGGGCGCATCAAAGCGGCTGGGATCTTAAATCGCTGATGAGCTACGTCGGCTGGAAGGACATGAAATCCGCCATGCGCTATGTTGAGGTCAGCCCATTCCAGGGAATGGCTCGGATTATGGATAAGCCGGATCAAGCGTAGAGATCGTTTTCTTCTATTAATACAGTCAGCTAATAGCGAAAACAAATCAGCAGTATCAGGTTTGCCAATGAGCCTTCCGTCGAGTGAGTGGGTAGGATTCACCCATCAACTTCATAACCCCTGACGGAGAGTCATCGATGCCTATCATCAACAGCCAAGTAAAACCGTTCAAAGCTACCGCGTTCAAAAACGGCGACTTCGTTCAAGTCTCGGATGCTGACTTGAAAGGCAAGTGGTCCGTAGTGTTCTTCTACCCAGCCGACTTCACCTTCGTGTGCCCAACCGAGCTGGAAGACCTGGCTGACAACTACGCTGAGTTCAAGAAGCTGGGCGTGGAAATCTACAGTGTTTCGACCGACACCCACTTTGCTCACGCTGCCTGGCACAACACTTCGCCAGCCATCGGCAAAATCGAATACACCATGATCGGCGACCCTACCCACGTCATCTCCCGCAACTTCGACGTGCTGATCGAAGAAGCTGGTCTGGCTGACCGTGGCACCTTCGTGATCAACCCTGAAGGCCAGATCAAAATCGTTGAACTGAACGATGGCGGCGTTGGCCGTGACGCTTCCGAGCTGCTGCGCAAAATCAAGGCTGCTCAGTATGTCGCTGCACACCCAGGCGAAGTTTGCCCGGCCAAGTGGAAAGAAGGCGAGGCCACTCTGGCTCCGTCGCTGGACCTGGTCGGCAAGATCTAAGTCTGTGACATGCAACGCAGGGCGGCACGCCGCACCTTCTTAAGTTAGCTGCACCGCCCAATAAAAATGCCCGGGCGAGATTCGCTCGGGCTTTTTTTCGCCTCAAATAAAGGAAATCGCCCGTATGTTGGACGCCAATCTTAAAGCCCAGTTGAAATCGTACCTGGAACGGGTCACCCAACCGATCGAGATCGTTGCATCCCTCGACGACGGTGCGAAATCCCGTGAAATGCTGGACCTGCTGAAAGACGTTGCCAGTCTTTCGAGCCAAATTACCCTGATCGACAGCGGTGACGATGTTCGCAAGCCATCGTTCTCGATCAATCGCCCTGGAGCCGACATCAGCCTGCGTTTCGCCGGTATTCCAATGGGCCACGAATTCACCTCGCTGGTGCTGGCCCTGCTGCAAGTCGGCGGCCACCCGTCGAAGGCCAGCGTTGAAGTCATCGAGCAGATTCGCTCGCTCAAAGGCGAGTTCAGCTTCGAGACTTACTTCTCGCTGTCTTGCCAAAACTGCCCGGACGTCGTCCAGGCGCTGAACCTGATGGCCGTGCTCAACCCGAACATCCGCCACGTCGCCATCGACGGCGCGCTGTTCCAGGACGAAGTCAACGATCGCAAGATCATGGCTGTGCCGAGCATCTACCTCAACGGCGAAAACTTCGGCCAGGGCCGCATGGGCCTGGAGGAAATCCTCGCCAAACTCGACACCGGCGCGATTGAGCGTCAGGCCGAGAAAATCAGCGCCAAGGAAGCCTTTGACGTGCTGGTCGTCGGCGGTGGCCCGGCCGGTGCTTCGGCGGCTATTTATGCCGCACGTAAAGGCATCCGCACTGGTGTCGCGGCTGAGCGTTTCGGCGGCCAGGTGCTCGATACCATGGCCATCGAGAACTTCATTTCCGTGCAGGAAACCGAAGGGCCGAAACTGGCCACGGCGCTGGAAGAACACGTCAAGCAGTACGACGTCGACATCATGAACCTGCAACGCGCCGACAAGCTGATCCCGGGCAAGAACGGCGAGCTGCATGAAGTCCGCTTCGCCAGTGGCGCGACCCTGAAAGCCAAGAGCGTGATTCTCGCCACCGGCGCACGCTGGCGCGAAATGAACGTTCCGGGCGAGCAGGAATACCGCAACAAGGGCGTGGCGTACTGCCCGCACTGCGACGGCCCACTGTTCAAAGGCAAGCGCGTGGCGGTGATCGGCGGCGGTAACTCCGGCGTTGAAGCGGCCATCGATCTGGCCGGTATCGTGTCGCACGTAACGTTGCTGGAATTCGACGTACAACTGCGCGCCGATGCTGTGTTGCAGCGCAAGCTGCACAGCCTGCCGAACGTCACGGTGATCACCAGTGCGCAAACCACTGAAGTCACCGGCAATGGTGAGAAGGTCAACGGTCTGCGTTACAAGGATCGCACTACAGATGAGCTGCGTACGGTTGAGCTGGAAGGCATCTTCGTACAGATCGGTCTGCTGCCGAACACCGATTGGCTGAAGGGCACCATCGAGCTGTCGCCGCGTGGCGAGATCATTGTCGATAATCGTGGCGAGACTTCGATCTCGGGGATCTTCGCAGCGGGTGACGTGACGACTGTGCCGTACAAGCAGATCGTGATCGCAGTGGGCGAGGGCGCCAAGGCTTCTCTGAGCGCGTTCGATCACTTGATCCGGACTTCGGCCCCGGCGTAACTGCCAGGTCGAAAACTAAAAAACCCATGAGCGATCATGGGTTTTTTATTGCGCGTGGAAAGCCACCCCTCACCCCAACCCTCTCCCGAGGGAGAGGGAGCCGACCGAGGTGTCTGAAGTCATCCATCGACCTGAGAGAGCCGGTCGATTATGGATTCACCGCCAATCGTTCAAGTCGGCGTAATTCTCCAACATCCCGCAATCAGTCCCCTCTCCCTCTGGGAGAGGGCTAGGGTGAGGGGCTTTCAGCTTTTACAGCGGCGCAGGCTGAATGATTTCGACCCAGTAGCCATCCGGATCCTTGATGAACGCCAGGCTCTTCATCCGGCCATCGGTCAGACGCTTCTGGAAATCGCAACCCAGCTCTTCAAAACGTGCACATGCTGCAACGATGTCCGGCACTGAGATGCAGATGTGGCCGAAACCGCGCGGGTCGGTGTTGCCATTGTGATAGGCGAAGTCGGCATCGTTTTCGGTGCCGTGGTTGTGGGTCAGTTCGAGAATGCCCGGGATCGATTTCATCCATTCGGTACGCGCGGCGGCGTCGGCCGGGATCTGCGCTTTGTCGACCAGCGCGAGGAAATACAGGCTGAACTCGGCTTCCGGGAAATCACGCTTCTCGACCAGCGAGAAACCCAATACGCGGGTGTAGAAATCCAGCGACTTGGTGATGTCCTTCACGCGCAACATGGTGTGGTTGAACACGAAGTTGCGGGTTGCGCTGTCTGGCGTGGCGGTCACGCCGGGAAAAGTGTTCAGTTCGTTGAGGCTCATGGGCCCTCCAATAACAATGGGCGAGTGAATGGGCGCAATGATACGCATGCCGGCCGGCATCGCCAAATGCAAGGCGGGCTTGCCCTGCGCGAAGGCGGGGCTCAGACTTTGCTTTCTATCCATGAGTGCGTCCGGCAATGATCCGACTGTTGAAATCCGTGTTTGTTTTTTTTGCTTTGTCGTCGGCTGTGGTTTTACCCGTAATGGCCGAACCAAGTATCACTTGGCCGACGGGCTGGGAGGTTGAAGCATTGCCGGAAACCGCGCCGCCAGTCTCGCGGCAACGGGCGGTGAAGCTCGATGCTGATGGCAATCAGGTAATGGTGATGGAGTTGACGATGACGCAAGTGGAGGCGGGGCATCAGGTCAATTTGCAAGGCGTGCTGCTGGAGATGCGCAAATCGATCCAGAAGGATTTTTTCCGCAGTGGTTATCAGAGCGTCTGCAACAGAATTCATCCGGCTGCGCTCGGCTCATTGTCCGGGCTGGAGACGACCTGCACGGTCACCGAGAACGGTCGACATGTATTATCACAAACGTTGGTGGCAGCTGTGGAAACAGACAAGGCTTACGTACTTTCATATGCCGGTCAGGCCGACGTTTATAAGGCGAGCGCCGACGATATAGAAGCGGCGCGCAACAGCCTGAAATTATAAACGTTCGTACTAACTCGCAGCAGTTCGCTTACCGGAAGGGATTAAGCACATAGTTTGATCAAGCGCGCGAGGTAACATCGCGCAGCAAAATGTTTAGCCTGATGATTCAGAAGCGTTACACAAATTTCCAACTTGTTCGATGAAAATCATTTCATTTGTTAGATATTGTCAATAAAAAAGCCCTGCATCAGGCAGGGCTTTTTGTTGGCGTCAGATTAACCGCGCAACCATGAATCCACGGTGGCTGCACCGTACTGCTCTTTCCAGGCTTTCAGACCGCGATGGTTGCCGCCCTTGGTTTCGATCAGCTCGCCAGTGTGCGGGTTCTGATAAACCTTGACCACGCGGGCGCGGCGGGTCTTGGGCGCTGCGGACTGCTGCAGACCGGACTTTGCCGGGTTTGGATCAAGGATGGCGATGATGTCTTTCAGGCCTTTGCCATAGGTTTTCATCAGTCCCTGGAGCTTTTCTTCGAATTCGATTTCTTTCTTCAGCCCGGCATCGTTCTTCAGCGATTCCAGCTGTTTGAGCTGTTCCTGAAGGGCCTTTTCAGCTGCGCGAAATTCAGCGAGTCTGGACAATATCTTTACTCCAATAGTGTGTTTGGCTGATACCAACCGCAAACAAAGCTATAAGCCAAGAGCCTGGAAGCGACTCGGTGATAATTGGCTCACCTGCCAGTCTGGCTCAGGTTGAAAAAATTGTAGTAGTTAATGCGACAAGAGTAAATCCTGATGTTGTCGCCATGTAACAACAATGACTTTTTGTATCAATTTGGTGCGGTTGTTCGGCGGGCAGTGTCGGCGATTTAATGATGAGTTAATGCTTCGAGGAAATCAGCGCCAGGCATCGGTCTACCGTACAAATAGCCCTGCAAAAAGTTAACGTTATGCTCGGTCAGGTAATCAGCCTGGGCCTGAGTTTCGACACCTTCGGCAACAATGCCCAAGTCCAGTTTGGCCGACAGTTCAATGATGGAGTCGAGAATATGCCTCGATAACGCGTCTACGCCGATCATGGCCACGAAGCTCTGATCGATCTTTAGAAAGTCGACGTTGAAGGTGCGCAGATAACCAAGGCTCGAGTGTCCGGTACCAAAGTCGTCGATTGCGATTTTCACTCCAAGTGCGTGCAATTGCTCAAACAACTGAAGCGTGATGTCGCTCGGCTCGATCAGTTCGCGCTCCGTCAATTCCAGCACCAGTTCGACGCTGCCGGGCGCAAACGCCGCCAAGAGGTCGCGACAATCCTCGACCAGCTCCAGATCCTGGCAGTGGCTGGCGCTGATGTTGATGCCGATATGGAAAGGCTTGGCGAAGTTCACAGAGTGCGGTCCCAGCAGGGCCGCAGTCTGTTGCATCAGTGAGCGGGTCATCGGCACGACCAGGCCTGAGTGTTCGGCAAATGGAATGAAAAGGTCCGGGCGTACCAGCCCCTCTTTCGGGTGATTCCAGCGCATCAGCACTTCAGCGCCCGACCACTGCTTGCTGTCACCGTGAACCACGGGCTGGAAGTAAGGAATGAATTCCCCGGCCTCGAGTGCGCGCATCATTTCGTGGCTGGGCGAGGTCGATCGCTTCTGAACGAAGTGGCCAATGGCACCGGAGATTGCGCCGAAGAAAATCAACAGACTGAACAGCGGAGGATACTCAGCCGCCATGTAGCGCCGGACTTCGCCCTGGGGGAAACCCGCCGACACTTTGAAACCGTAACGCTTGGATTCCAGCAGGCTGTGCGCGACCGGCGGGGCAGGCAGTGATCCCTGATGAACTTTGCCGTCGGCGGACAGCCAGTTATCGCCCACTTGCAACATCAGTAATGTCTGGCGGCCGATCAGGCGCAGGATGTTGCTCAAGTGATAGCCATCCAGTGTGGTCAGTGCGCCACCGCGACCGTCGCTGAGACGGTAGATCAACAATGCCGTATCAGGCGTCACCGGATTGCCGTTCATCAACCACAGTTTGCCTTGATGATAGTCCCCGGCATTGACGGCTTCCTGGAACGCCCCGAAGAGTGAGCTGCAGTAGAGATTGTTGTCCCAGACCAGATTGGTCGAGCGCACGAAGGGGCGGCGGGTCACTTGTTCGCGCAGGGCCAGTTTCACCTCTTCGCAATTTTTTCCGGCAAGCGGCAGCAGGACCCGAGCGGCTTCTGCCGTGTTATCGAGCATCAGATCGAACTGTCGCAGCGCTTGTTCGGCCGTTTCCCCGGCACTTTGCTGCAGTGTGCGTTCTGCCTGCATATAAAGAATCCCACTGCCCAGTACGATCGGCAGCAGACCGCTGAGCACAGTCACGACGATGCGGGTCCTGCGTTTGCGGCGGGGTCTGCGGGTCAGCGGCATGGACACATCCTGTGGCGTCGAAGTCCGGCCCGATAAACAATTGAGCCAGAGGGGAGAATAGATCGCAGATGGCTCTTGCGCCGTACGAAAAAAAGCGGATTTTATACAGAAGGCAGACAGGTCTCGTTACGCTGTGTAGAATCGATTTACGCATACAATAATAATCGTCTTCTGGCAGCAGAAGCCTCGCCCGCAAGAGCCTTGGGTCGACAATGAAGATATTCGGGTTCCAACTGATCTACGGAGACTTCCTCGCGCGCAGCGTGCGTGGTATCTCCTGTGCGCCTCCCTCTACATCACTTTCCTGACAAATAACCCTGGTTAATTGATAAGAAATGATGAGGCGTCACCATGGCAGATTTATACGAAAACCCAATGGGCCTGATGGGCTTTGAGTTCATCGAGTTCGCAGCGCCGACTCCCGGCACGCTGGAGCCGATCTTCGAGATCATGGGCTTCACCAAAGTCGCGACCCACCGTTCCAAGAACGTGCACCTCTATCGTCAGGGCGCGATCAATCTGATCCTCAATAACGAACCCAACAGCGTCGCCTCGTACTTCGCCGCCGAACACGGCCCGTCCGTTTGCGGCATGGCGTTTCGCGTCAAGGATTCGCAGAAAGCCTATTCCCGCGCACTCGAACTCGGCGCTCAGCCGATCCACATCGAAACTGGTCCGATGGAGCTTAACCTGCCGGCGATCAAAGGCATCGGCGGCGCGCCGCTGTACCTGATCGACCGTTTCGGCGAAGGCAGCTCGATCTACGACATCGACTTCGTGTTTATCGAAGGTGTTGATCGCAACCCGGTTGGCGCCGGCCTGAAGATCATCGATCACCTGACCCACAACGTTTATCGCGGTCGCATGGCCTACTGGGCGAACTTCTACGAGAAGCTGTTCAACTTCCGTGAAATCCGTTACTTCGACATCAAAGGCGAGTACACCGGTCTGACTTCGAAAGCCATGACCGCACCGGATGGCATGATCCGCATCCCGCTCAACGAAGAGTCGTCCAAAGGCGCCGGGCAGATCGAAGAGTTCCTGATGCAGTTCAACGGCGAGGGCATCCAGCACGTTGCGTTCCTCACCGACGACCTGATCAAGACCTGGGATCAGCTGAAGAAAATCGGCATGCGCTTCATGACCGCGCCGCCGGACACCTACTACGAAATGCTTGAAGGTCGCCTGCCGAACCACGGCGAGCCGGTCGATCAGCTGCAATCGCGCGGCATTCTGCTCGACGGTGCCTCGGAGCAGGGCGACAAGCGCCTTCTGCTGCAGATCTTCTCGGAAACCCTGATGGGCCCGGTATTCTTCGAGTTCATCCAGCGCAAGGGCGACGACGGTTTCGGCGAGGGCAACTTCAAGGCTCTGTTCGAATCGATCGAGCGTGACCAGGTGCGTCGTGGTGTGCTGACCACCGAGTAACCTGAAACGAAGAAATCCCGGCCTGCAGAAATGCAGGGCCGGGATTTTTTAAGATCAAAAGATCGCAGCCTTCGGCAGCTCCTACATTTGGAATGCATTTTTCCTGTAGGAGCTGCCGAAGGCTGCGATCTTTTGCTTTTAAGAGCGGCGTTGCCGCGTCAAATGCTTGAAGCCTTCGAAAACCAGCACCACAACCGCCAGCCAGATCGGGATGTAAGTCAGCCACTCGCCCGACTTGATGCTTTCTCCCAGCAACAACGCCACCGCAAGCAACAACACCGGTTCCACATAACTCAACAAACCAAACAGACTGAACGGCAGCAAGCGGCTGGCGATGATGTACACCACCAGCGCGGAAGCGCTGATCAAGCCGAGCAGCGGAATCAGCCACATCAGTCCCGGATATTGATCGAACACGGCCAGGCCCTGTTCGCCGCCCTGCACAAACCAGTAGGCGACCGGCAGCATCAGGGTCATGTCGACCCACAGGCCACCGAGGTTGTCGGTTTTCAGGTATTTGCGCAGTACGAAGTACAGCGGATAACCGACCACGACCACCAGTGTCGCCCAGGAAAAACCACCCACCTGATACAACTCGTTCAACACGCCGAGGCTGGCAAAAAATACGGCGATTTTCTGCAGGTAAGACAGGCTCTCGCCATAGGCAATCCGCCCGGTCAGCACCATCGCCAGCGGCAACAAGAAATAACCCAGCGATACATCCAGGCTGTAGTCATTGAGCGGTGCCCACATGAACAGCCACAGCTGAACGCCGAGCAGGGCGGAAGAAACCAGCAGCCCGGCAATCAGCTTCGGCCTGGCTGCCATCAATCGGAACAGCTCCAGCACCCGCCGCCATTCCCCGGAAACCAGCATGAACACGGTCATGCACGGCACGGTCAGGAGCATGCGCCAGCCGAAGATTTCCACGCCGCTCAGAGGCGTCAGCAGCGACGTGTAGTAATACATGACGGCAAACAGCACCGAGGCTGAAACCGATAGAGCGATACCTTTAGACAAACTGTCCTCGCGGCTTGTTGATTGAACGGGGCGCGCAGGATACGTGGTTTCTGTGCTGAATATTGAGCGGATGCTCATTATTTCCCACATCAGGAGCCACAAATCCTGTGGGAGCGAGCCTGCTCGCGAAGCGGCCGGCAGATTCAGCATAGATGTTGCGTCGGCTGGCGCTATGCATGATTGCACCGCTTAAACGCAAAAGATCGCAACCTTCGGCAGTTCCTACAGGGAACGCATTCCACAGTAGCTGCCGAAGGCTGCGATCTTTCGATCTGCGCTTCTGATTAAGCCCGCAACGTCCTCGTCATCCGCAACGCCAGCAGACTCCCGCCAACGATCACCGCCGCCAGCACATACAACGCCGCATCCGTCGAGCCAGTGCTGTCCTTGACCCAACCCACCAGATACGGGCTGAGGAACCCGGCCATCTGCCCCATCGAGTTGATCAACGCCAGACCGCCAGCCGCCGCGCCCGCGCTCAGCATCGCGGTTGGCACCGGCCAGAACATCGGCAGACCAGTCAGTGCGCCCATGGTCGCGATGGTCAGGCCGAGAATCGCAATCGCCGGATTGGCCGCAAAGTTCACTGCGATCACCAGCCCGATCGCGCCCATCAGCATCGGCACCACCAAGTGCCAGCGGCGCTCCTTGCGCAAGTCCGCCGAGCGGCCGACGACCAGCATGAACACCGCCGCGAGCAGGTACGGAATCGCACTCAGCCAGCCGATCACCAGGTTGTCGCTGAAGCCGAGGTTCTTGATGATCGACGGCAGCCAGAAGTTGATCGCGTACACGCCGCTCTGGATGCAGAAATAGATCAGGCCGAAGGCCCAGATCGCAGGATTCTTGAACACCGCAAGCAGTGAGTCGGTGGCGGTTTTCGGTTTGTTGGCGAGGTCTTCGGCGTGGTCGGCTTCGAGCACCGAACGTTCGTGGGCGGTCAGCCATTTGGCGTTGGCAAAGCTGTCGCTCAACAGGAAATATGCCAGCGCGCCGAGGATCACCGTCGGAATGCCTTGCAGCAGGAACATCCACTGCCAACCGGCCAGGCCACCTTGGCCGGCGGCGAAGTGGTTAAGGATCCAGCCGGAAAACGGGCTGCCGAGCAGACCGGAGACGGGGATTGCCGACATGAACAGCGCCATGATTCGGCCACGGCGGAAGGTCGGGAACCACTGCGAGAGATACAGCACGACACCCGGGAAGAAACCCGCCTCAGCCGCACCGGTGAACAAGCGCAGGGTGTAGAACTCGGTCGGGGTGGTGACGAACAACAGGCAGGTCGACAGCGTGCCCCAGGTGATCATCATCAAGGCAATCCAGCGCCGAGGACCGAAGCGGGTCAGTGCGAGGTTGCTCGGCACGCCGCACAGCACGTAACCGATGAAGAAGATGCCGGCGCCGAGGCCATATACGGTTTCGCTGAATTTCAGTGCGTCGAGCATCTGCAATTTGGCGAAGCCGACGTTGACCCGGTCGAGGTAGTTGAACAGGTAGCAGATGAAAATGAAGGGAATCAAACGCAGGGTGATGCGTTTGTAGACGGCGTTTTTACCGTCGTCGATGGTCTGGGTAGCTGCGGCGCTCTGCGACATAGCGGCTCTCTCTTTATTATGATTTTTCGCGATGCAAAGGGTAACGTTGATCGCCCTGAGAGTCTCGGCCACCTTTGGCCGGATTGTCTTTGTGCCTGAGCACAGGGTTTGCCGCCAGACCCTGTGCGGCTGAACAACCGTCCGTGCCTGAAATGAAGGATTGCCGCCGCTATGTTCGAACTCGATCACGACCTTGCCCAGGACATCGTCGACCGGGCCATGGCCATTTTGCCGTACAACGTCAATGTCATGGACAGTCAGGGCCTGATCCTCGGCAGCGGTGAACCGGAGCGCATCAACACCCGGCATGAAGGCGCGCAACTGGTGCTGGCCAACGGGCGCGTGGTGGAAATCGATGCGCAGACGGCGGTGCACCTCAAAGGCGTGCAACCGGGCATCAACCTGCCGCTGTTGCTCGATCAGCGCTTGATCGGCGTGCTTGGCATCACTGGCGAGCCGGAGCAATTGCGCACCTACGCCGAGCTGGTGCGCATGACCGCCGAAATGCTCGTCGGCCAGCGCAACCAGCAGGCCGAGCAGCAGTGGCGACGGCAGCGCTGCGATGATCTGCTGGCGTTGCTGTTGAGCGAGGCGGGGGATTCGCCGCGTCTGGTCGATGAGGCGCAACAGTTGGGACTCAAGCCGCAACTGACGCGGGTGCCGTATCTGTTTGAACTGGGGCTTGAGCACGGCCCGGGGCAAACCGTCGAGGCGTTGAGTGCATGGCTGACCTCGCGGTATCCCGACAGTTGGTGCGTGAGTTCGGCGAAGTTTTCGCTGTTGTGGTGTCGCCCGGCGAGCCAGAACGTCGAGCACGATCGCCTGCTGGAAAAACTCGATGGCCTCGGCTGGAAGATTTTGCGCATCGCCGTCGGTGGGCAGGCGGATGGTCTGGCCGGGTTGCGTCGCTGTTATCGACGGGTCGGCGACTTGCTGGCGTATGGTCGTGACGTGCTGCCGAATTCGAGACTGCTGACGCTCAATCGTTATCGCTTGCCGGTCATGCTGTGGCGACATCGCAACGATGATGCGCTGGACGAACTGCTCAAGCCGCTGCGCAAGGTCATCGCCAAGGACAGCAACGGCCAACTATTGGCGACCCTGCGCAGTTGGTGCGAGCACGACGGGCAGAGCCAGGCCTGTGCCGAGGCGCTGGGCATCCATCGCAACAGCCTGCGCTATCGCATGGAACGGATTGCCGAGTTGAGCGGGGTTGATCCGTTGAAGCTGGACGGGATGCTGGCGTTGTATCTGGGGGTGCAGCTGCTGCCGCAGACTGATCCGAATTGATCGTGTGTTCAATGTCCCCTTCGCGAGCAGGCTCGCTCCCACAGTGGCATGCATTTCAAATGTGGGAGCGAGCCTGCTCGTGAAGGGGCCGGAACATCCAACGCAAGCCTTTTGTGGAAATGAACAATAAACGCCAACGCCACTTGTGCACCCGACCGGCGTCAAGGCGCAGGCCGACTGGCAGCATGAACGCCACTGCAACCGGAGAATTCCCATGAAAATCGTCATCGCCCCCGACTCGTTCAAGGACAGCCTGAGTGCCCAAGGCGTTGCCGAAGCCATCGCCCTCGGACTGGCCCAGGTCTGGCCGCAGGCAACGCTGATCAAATGCCCGATGGCCGATGGCGGCGAAGGCACGGTCGAGTCGATTCTTGCAGCCTGCGAAGGTGAGTTACGCCGCACCCGCGTGCGCGGTCCACTGGGCGCGCCGGTCGATGCCGCTTGGGGTTGGCTACCGCACAACCACACCGCGATCATCGAAATGGCCGAGGCCAGCGGTCTGCAACTGGTCCCGCCGGGACAGCGCGATGCCTGCATCAGCAGCACGTTTGGCACGGGTGAATTGATTCGTGCAGCGCTGGATGCCGGCGCGCAACGAGTGATCCTGGCGATCGGCGGCAGCGCGACCAATGACGGCGGTGCCGGGGCGATGCAGGCATTGGGTGTGAAGTTGCTGGATGCGCAGAATCAGCCTCTGGTGCCCGGCGGCCTGGCCTTGGCGCAACTGGCGCGATTGGACCTGAGTGGACTTGATCCACGTCTGGCCGATGTGCGTTTCGACATCGCCGCCGACGTTAACAATCCGCTCTGCGGCCCCCATGGCGCCTCGGCCATTTTCGGCCCGCAGAAGGGCGCATCGCCTGCGCAGGTTGAGCAGCTCGATCAGGCGCTGGGGCACTTTGCCAAACTCTGCGCGCAAGCATTGGGCAAGGACGTGCGCAATGAACCGGGCAGCGGCGCGGCGGGTGGTCTGGGGTTTGCCGCCAAGGCTTTTCTCGGCGCGCAGTTTCAGGCAGGCGTCGAGGTGGTGGCGGAACTGGTCGGGCTCGCTGACGCGGTCAAAGGTGCGGATCTGGTGATTACCGGAGAAGGCCGCTTCGATGCGCAAACCCTGCGTGGCAAAACACCGTTCGGTGTTGCGCGAGTTGCCAAACAACACGCCGTGCCGGTGATCGTGATTGCCGGGACCTTGGGCGAGGGCTATCAGGAGCTCTATCAACACGGCATCGACGCCGCGTTCGCCGTGACCAGCGGACCGATGACTCTGGAACAGGCCTGCGCCGAAGCCCCGCGCCTGCTGCGTGAGCGCGCTACAGATATTGCTCGGGTCTGGCAACTCGCCACCAAACGCTGAACCGCTTGCCTATGTAGGAGCTGTCGAGTGCAACGAGGCTGCGATCTTTTGACTTTTAAAAGCAAGATCAAAAGATCGCAGCCTCGTTG
>NZ_JASCPT010000085.1:0-24296 GCF_029959775.1 Pseudomonas sp. PS01270
CGCTCCCACAGAGATTTGTAAGTGATCCAGATCCAATGTGGGAGCGAGCTTGCTCGCGAAGCTTTCAGATAGCCCACCGCGGTTTACGCTTTTGCATAAAGGCCAAGGTGCCTTCGATCCCTTCGTCTCCAGTCACCGCCGCGCTGAACCACTGCGCCGCCTCATTGAGCAATTCACTCGAAGGCTGCCCGGCGCTGGCCAATAACAACTTTTTCGTCATCGCATTCGCTTCCGGTGCGCAGCCCAGCACCTGTTGCAGGATCTCATCCAGTCGCTCGGCCAACGCTTGCGCATCCTGTTCAACGAAATGCACCAAGCCCAGACGCTGTGCCTCAGCGCCATCGAAACGCGCCGCCGTCAGCGCGAGCCGGCGGGTTTCGGTCAAGCCGATCCGTTGCACCACAAACGGTGCGATTTGCGCCGGGATCAGGCCGAGGCTGGTTTCCGGCAAGCCGAACTGCGCCTGGTGATCACTAATCGCAACATCGCTGACGCAAGCCAGGCCGAAGCCGCCGCCGAGCACGGCGCCTTGCAGCACGGTGATCAGCACCTGCGGCGTGTGCTGGGCCTCCTCCAGCAACGCACCGAACACCCGGTTCAACTCGCGGTAAGCGTCTGCGCCCTGCGACCGTGCGCTGGCCATGTCCTTGATGTCGCCGCCGGCACAAAAATGCCCGCCGGCACCGCTGAGCACCAAGGCCCGCACTGTGCGGTCATCGTGCACCGCCGCCAGCACCGCGCGCAGTTCGGCGACCATTTGCAGGCTCATCGCGTTGCGGCTGTCCGGGCGGTTGAGGGTGATGTGCAGCACGCCGCCATGCAGTTCCAGCAACAGCGTCTGGCAATCGGGCAGGCGGCTCATTTCTTTTTCCCCGGCAGAATGCCCATCAGTTTGCAGATGATCCCAAGCATGATTTCGTCGGCGCCGCCGCCAATCGATACCAGACGCACATCGCGATAAGCACGGGCCACCGGGTTGTCCCACATGAAGCCCATACCGCCCCAATATTGCAGGCAGCTGTCGCTGACTTCACGGCCGAGGCGTCCGGCCTTGAGCTTGGCCATCGACGCCAGGCGCGTGACGTCCTGACCTTTGATGTACTGCTCGGTGGCCTGATAGACCAGCGCGCGCAGGCATTCGATTTCGGTCTGCAATTCGGCGAGGCGGAAGTGGATCACCTGGTTGTCGATCAGCGCGTTGCCGAAGGTCTTGCGCTCCTTGCAGTACTCGATGGTGCTGTCGATGCAATATTCCAGGCCCTTGATCATGTTCGCCGCGCCGAACAGGCGTTCCTCCTGGAACTGCAGCATCTGCATCATGAACCCGGCGCCTTCGTGGCCGATGCGGTTGCGCTGCGGCACGCGCACGTTGTCGAAGAACACCTGCGCGGTTTCCGAGCTGCGCATGCCGAGCTTGTCCAGGTGCGAACTGAGGCTGATCCCCGGGGTGTTCATCGGCACCATGATCAGCGACTTGTTGATGTGCGGCTTGTCGTCCGAAGTGTTGGCCAGCAGGCAGATGAAATCGGCGCTCGGCGAGTTGGTGATCCACATTTTGCTGCCGTTGATCACATAGTCGTCGCCGTCCTTGCGCGCAGTGGTTTTCAGCCCGGCGACATCGGAACCGGCGCCGACTTCAGAGACGCCGATGCAGCCGACCTGTTCGCCCGTGATGGCCGGGCGCAGGAATTCTTCGCGCAATTCATCGGAGCCGAAGCGGGCGAGGGCGGGTGTGCACATGTCGGTCTGCACGCCGATCGACATCGGAATCCCGCCGCAATGAATGGTGCCGAACTCTTCGGCGGCGACGATCGAATAGCTGTAGTCGAGGCCCATGCCACCGAATTTTTCCGGCTTGGAAATGCCCAGCAGACCCAGTTCGCCGGCCTTGCGGAAAATCTCGTGGATGGGGAAGCGTCCGGCCTTTTCCCACTCTTCGACGTGCGGGTTGATCTCGTGCGTGACGAACTGGCGGACGGTGCGGCGCAGGGCTTCGTGTTCCGGGGTGAAGATCATTGTTGTTGTTCTCCGTAGGATCCGTGGCGGTCAGAAGCGGCTGACGCCGAAGCTGTTGGGTTGCAGCGTGCGCATGTCGGCTTCGTGGCAGATATCCAGCAAGTAACCGAGCAGGGTGCGGGTGTCGCGCGGGTCGATCAGGCCGTCGTCCCACAGATTGGCGCTGCCGTACAGTGCGGTGGATTGGCTGTCGAGTTTCTGCGCGGTCATCTGTTCGAGCATGTCGAGCATTTTCGGATCAGGCTCGATGCCGTCCTTGAGCTGTTTGGCCTCAGTGACGATGCGCAGAACCTTGCCGGCCTGAGCGCCACCCATCACTGCCGTTCGGCTGTTGGGCCAGGCGAAGATGAAGCGCGGATCGAGCCCGCGCCCGCACATGGCGTAGTTGCCGGCGCCGTAGGAACCGCCGACGACGATGGTCAGTTTAGGCACCCGTGCGTTGGCCACCGCCTGGATCAGTTTCGAGCCGTGCTTGATCACGCCTTGCTGTTCCGATTCGGTGCCGACCATGAAACCCGTGGTGTTGTGGAAAAACAGCAGCGGCGTCTGGCTCTGGTCGCACAACTGGATGAACTGCGCCGCCTTGCTCGCACCTTGCGGGGTGATCGGTCCGTTGTTGCCAATGAAGCCGCAGGCGCGGCCCTGGATTTTCAACTGGCCGCAAAGGGTTTGCTGATCGAACTCGCCTTTGAATTCGAGAAAGTCCGACTCGTCAGCAATCCGCGCGATGATTTCGCGCACGTCGTAGGGCTTTTTTGCATCGTCCGGGATCAGCCCGAGCAGTTCGTCGATGGGGTAGAGCGGTTCTTTGAATTGCGGCTGCGGCAGCCACGGCAGCTGCTCGTTCCAGGGCAACATGCGCATGATGTCGCGGACCTGGCGTATGCCGTCAGCGTCGTTTTCGGCGAGATATTCGGCAGTGCCGGCGACCTGCGCGTGCATCTCGGCGCCACCGAGTTCTTCATCGGTGGCCACTTCGCCGGTCGCCGCTTTGAGCAATGGCGGGCCGGCGAGAAACAGCTTGGCCTTGCCGCGCACCACCACCACGTAATCCGACAACCCCGGTTGATAGGCGCCGCCCGCCGTGGCCGAGCCGTGTACCACGGTGATCTGCGGCAAACCCATGGCTGACATGCGCGCCTGATTGGCGAAACTGCGCGCGCCTTCGACAAAAATCTCCGCCGCGTAGTTGAGATTGGCGCCGCCGCTTTCGGCGAGGGTGATCATCGGCAGTTTGTTTTCCCGCGCGATCTGTTGCAGGCGCAGGGATTTTTTCAGGCCGCTCGGCGAGATCGTGCCGCCCTTGATTGCGCTGTTGTTGGCGACCACCATCGCGCGGATGCCGCAGACATAACCGATGCCGGCAATCAGCCCGCCACCGGCCGAACTGCCGTCCTTGTCGTCGTGTAACTTGTAGCCGGCGAGGCTGGCCAGTTCGAGGAACGGCGCGCCAGGGTCGAGCAGCAGGTTCAGGCGCTCGCGGGGCAACAGTTGCCCGCGTTTGCTGAATTTGTCTTTGGCTTCGGCGGCCTTGTTCAGCAGGTTCTGTTCGAGCTGCTGCACCTGCTCGATGGCGGCGAGCATGGCCGCGCGGTTGCGCGCGAACGCTTCGCTGTGCGGATCGAGTTGCGACTGAATCTGCGCCATGGCTTATTCCTTGTCCTTGAGCACGTCGGGACGCAACACTTCTGGTAAATACGCGCGGTGAAAACCGTTGAACGATTCGCTGTGGCTCGCCTTGTGCAGCGGCCAGGCGCGACTGCCGAGGCTGGCGGCGCCGTCGATTTTCACTGTGGTGCCGCTGATGAATGCCGCCGCCGGGCTGAGCAGAAACACGATCGCTGCACTGACTTCCGATTCGGTGCCGATACGCTTGAGCGGCACATGCTCGCGCAGGGTCGGAATCACTGCTTTGAATGCGCCCTCGTAAGTGTCCATGCCGCTGGAGGCGATCCAGCCCGGCGCCACCGCGTTGACCCGGACCCCGGCGTAACCCCACTCGAACGCAGCAGTCTTGGTGAAGTTGTCCATGCCTGAACGCGCGGCGCCCGAGTGGCCCATGCCGGGCATGCCGCCCCACATATCGGCAAGCATGTTGACGATGCTGCCGCCGTGTTTGCTCATCGACTGGTTGAACACTTCGCGGGCCATCAGAAAGCCGCCGACCAGATTGGTCCGCAGCACGGTTTCAAAGCCCTTCTGATTGATCGAGGCCAAGGGCGACGGGTATTGGCCGCCGGCGTTGTTGACCAGGCCGTGGATCGGCCCGTGTTCGGCGATCAGCTCTTTGACCAGTTGCTTGACCGCTTCTTCATCGCGGATATCGCAGGCCTTCCAGTGCGCGCGGCCTCCGTCCTCGGTGATTTCGGCGGCGACTTTTTCGAGTTTTTCCGGCTTGCGCCCGACCAGCAGCACATTGGCGCCGAGGGCCGCCAGTTCATGGGCGGTGCAGCGACCGATGCCGCTGCCGCCGCCGGTGACAATCAGGTTCTGGCCGCTGAACAGATCGGCGCGGAAAATCGACGCGTAAGCCATGCACACCATCCTCTAGTCGAGCTGTTCGGCGATGCTCTGCGGCACCGGAATCTGGATTTCCAATAATTGCTGGGCGAAGGCTTTGCCTTGCGGGTCGATGCGCAGACTGGCGACACCGCCACCGCCAAGGGCGTTTTCCAAAAGAAAATTAAGGCTGTGGGTGCCGGGCAGACACCAGCGTTCGACACGCCCGAGAAGCGGATCGAGGACGTGGCGCATCCAGTCGACCACCACCGAGGTGGTCAGCGCTTCGGCGATCCACGGCAGGTAATCGGGATGGCGCGGCATCACGCCGATATTGCTGTGGTTGCCCTTGTCGCCGGAGCGCGCCACCGCCAGTTTCACCAACGGCACACTGGCATCGGCGCGGCCCTGGGGTCGGGGTGGCTGATGGGCGATCGGCAAATTTGCACTGTCCAGAGCCACCGGGTCGGGCAGGACGCACGGATGGCGCTCACCAGCGATGTCGACTTGCAGGGTGCAGGCGCTTTTATCGATGAGGAAAGAGAACAGACGGATGAGGGGGTATACGGTCGGACGACCGCCGACGATGCCGGTCAGACCGGGCGCCATACCGGTCGCGGCCTGGGCGATCTCTTTGGAAAACAGCACCAGCGCGCGTTTGTCAGGATGGCGCACGGCGATTTTGATCACCACTTCACGGCTGTCGCGGCGCTGGCCGTGGGGGCCGTAGGTGGCTTCGCTGCCGAGCAGTTCGACATGGGTTTCGCTGTACGGCGCCCAGCCGCGCAGGCTGAACATCTCGGCGGTCTTGTCGATGATTGCCTGACTGACCCGCCGCGCCTTGTCTACTGCGTCGATGCCGGCCATCAG
Source organism: Pseudomonas sp. PS01270 (assembly GCF_029959775.1). Classification (NCBI taxonomy): domain Bacteria; kingdom Pseudomonadati; phylum Pseudomonadota; class Gammaproteobacteria; order Pseudomonadales; family Pseudomonadaceae; genus Pseudomonas; species Pseudomonas sp. PS01270. The sequence goes on from NZ_JASCPT010000085.1 coordinate 5,386, forward strand.
GCAACTGGCGGTGCAGCGGAAACCGTCCGGGTACGTGGCGCTGACCTTGTATTTGTCGTTGGGCGGCAGGCCTTTGGCACCGTGCACGTGCACGACGTTTTTGCCCTGTTGCTGGAGTTTGACCTGGCTGAAATCGCAGATCACGTCGGGTAACAGATAGGCCTGCGGATCGCCGATTTCGTAGAGCATCTGCTCGCCGACCGTCAATGGTGTGACCAGTCCGCCTGAGCCTTCGGGTTTGCTGACGAGGAACTGGCCATCGGCGCTGACCTCGACGATCGGAAAACCGATGTGCTCGTAATCCGGTACCTCGCGCCAGTCGGTGAAATTACCGCCGGTGCACTGCGCGCCGCATTCGATGATGTGCCCGGCCAGCGCGGCCTGGGCGAGTTTGTCGTAGTCATGCCACGACCAGCCGAATTCGTGGACCAGCGCCGCGCTGACCACGGCGCTGTCGACCACCCGGCCGGTGATGACAATGTCGGCACCCAGGCGCAGCGCTTCGACAATTCCCGGCGCGCCGAGGTAGGCGTTGGTCGACACGCACATGCGCGGCAATGGAGCGCCGCTGAACATTTCGCTGATGTCGGCAGGGTTTTTGAGTTGTCCTTGCAAGTCGTCGCCGAGCAACACGGCGATCTTCAGCTGGACCCCGGCTTGGTCGCAGGCCGCTTGCAGGGCCGCCGCGCAAGCCTGCGGATTGACCCCACCGGCATTGCTGATCACGCGGATGTTCTGTTCGGCCAGTTGCGTCAGCAGCGGCGCCAGCACTTCGATGACATCGCTGGCGAACCCGGCCTGTGGGTCTTTCAGGCGCGCACCAGCCATGAGCGACATGGTGATTTCGGCCAGATAATCGAACACCAGATAATCGAGGTTGCCGCTCGTCACCAATTGGGCGGCGGCGGTGGAAGTGTCGCCCCAAAAGGCGCTGGCGCAGCCGATACGCACGGTGGTTGGCATTTTTATCTCCGACTCAGGGACCTGCGACAGAAGTGTCTGGAGGCTACCAAGCAAGCGCTTGGTTTGTAAACAGGCGAAACATTCTTCTGCCCAAGCGCTTGCTTGGTGCCCGCGCGGGGCTTAAATTGCGCGCAACCCTGCGGTTACAGGGGGCAACACACCGATCGACTGTAGGAGAGAACCGGTGGACGAGCAAAAAGCCCTGCGGGTCATGCGCGAACTGGTCGACCAAGGCCAGTTGACCGACCCGGACAGCGCCCGCGGCAAATTGCTGCAAGTGGCGGCTCACCTGTTTCGCAACAAAGGCTACGAGCGCACCACGGTGCGTGATCTGGCCAGCGCTGTGGGCATTCAGTCGGGAAGCATTTTTCATCACTTCAAAAGCAAGGATGAAATTCTCCGCGCGGTGATGGAGGAAACCATCCGCTACAACACCGCGCTGATGCGCGCAGCCCTGGCCGAAGCCAGCGACGTGCGCGAAAAAGTGCTGGCGCTGATTCGCTGCGAATTGCAGTCGATCATGGGCGGCAGTGGCGAGGCGATGGCGGTGCTGGTGTACGAATGGCGCTCATTGTCCGAAGACGGCCAGGCTAAAGTCCTTGCTTTACGTGACGTTTATGAAGACATCTGGCTGCAGGTTCTGGGCGAGGCCAAGGACGCCGGCTATATTCGCGGCGACGTTTTTATTACCCGACGTTTCCTTACCGGCGCACTGTCCTGGACCACCACCTGGTTCCGTGCCGGCGGCAGTTTGAGCCTCGATCAGCTCGCCGATGAAGCGCTGATTCTGGTCCTCGAAGCGCGTTGAACGGTTGTCGGACCGGCCGACAAACTGGCTAAGTCGGCGAAACCGCCTAGCTTGAATGCATTGATCGCTATTTTTTTCGGGGAGTGGGGTGTTTTGAAGTTTTCGCCAATTCGGACAGCCGCCGGGCTGATGCTCGCCGCGCTGGCTGCGTTATGGGTATTGCCCGCTCAGTCAGCGCAATTGGTCCGGGTCGGCGCCGCGCATTTCCCGCCCTATACGATCCGCCCGGAAAACGGCGCCGACACCGGCCTGTTGCCGCAATTGATCGAGGCGCTGAACCGCTCGCAGAGCGACTATCAGTTCGTCCTGGTGCCGACCTCGATCCCGCGCCGTTTCGGTGATTTCAAGCAGGGTCGCATCGATATGGCGATCTTCGAAAATCCCGAGTGGGGCTGGAAGGACATTCCCCACGACGATGTCGACATGGGCCTGGAAGACGCCGAAATCTTCGTTGCACAACGCGAAGACGGCCGCCAGCAAAACTACTTCTCGAGCCTGTCAGGCAAACGTCTGGCGCTGTTCAGCGGTTATCACTACGAATTTGCCAACTTCAACGCCGACCCGAAATACCTCGCGCACAACTACAACGCCACGCTGACCTATTCTCACGACAGCAACCTGCTGATGGTCCTGCGCGGACGCGCCGACATTGCCTTGGTCACCCGTTCCTATCTGTTCGATTACCTGCTGCGCAACGAGAAGGTCCGCGATGAACTGCTGGCGTCGCAGCGTACCGATCAGATCTATCACCATTACGCGATTCTGCGGCCAAACGCTCCGATCACCGGCGAAGCCTTCGGCAACCTGTTGCAGCGTTTGCGCGACAACGGCGAATTGCTGAGGATTTTCGAGCCCTACAGGATTGCCGTGATGCCGGCGCCTCATCACTGAAGCGCTAATTGCCTCTCGCGCTTAAATTTCCCCTCCCGGCTCACGTCACTTCGTTGAACTGTCGACGATTACGTGAGCCCGACCCATGTCCAATCTGAATGACCTGACTGCTCTGGCGTTGCCCTCGGGCAGTCAATTGATCGCTGATGCTACCGAGAGCCGGCTGAGCCTGAGCCTGGACGGGCAACCGCTGATTCGGCTGCGCCTGGACCGCGAGGCCAATGGCCCGATCCAGCTTGATGAGCGTTTTGCCCTGCCGCCCGGGCAAGCCTTGTGGGCCGCCTGTTATTGGTTGTTCGCCCGTGACCCGGCGTGCCAGCAATTGACCTGGCAACTCGATCAGCCGCCGACCGAAGCCTTGCGCAGTGGTCTGCTGATCAATACCGAAGTCGCCGGTGAGTATCGCTGCGAGCGCACGCTGTTCTGGCAACTGCCGCAGCCGTGGCTGGGCACTTCACTGACCGGCAGCTATCCGCAGCAAATGGTCATCAGCCACGGCAAGCGCCATCCGCTGCGACCGGTGAAGCCGCGCGGTGAAGTCTATCGGCGTTTCGATGCGCGGCTCGGCGCATGGATTTCCTTGCGAACGCTGGAGATCGAGGAAGATCTGTCGCGCTTCAATCGCTGGCAGAACAGCCCGCGCGTGGCGAGTTTCTGGCAGGAGGAGGGCAGCCTTGAGCAGCATCGCGAATACCTCAACAAGCTCGATGCCGATCCGCACACGCTGACGCTGATCGGCTGTTTTGATGATCAGCCGTTCGCTTACTTCGAAGCCTACTGGGCCAAGGAAGATCGCATCGCGCCGTTCTACGATGCCGGCGATTACGACCGTGGCATTCACATGCTGGTCGGCGAGGAACGTCATCGCGGCCCGCACAAAGTGGCGAGCTGGTTATCGGCGCTGGTGCATTACCTGTTTCTCGATGATCCACGGACCCAGCGCGTGGTCGCCGAGCCGCGTGCCGACAACGCGAAGATGATCGGCCATATGCACAACCAGTGCTTTCACTGCGAGAAGGAATTCGATTTTCCGCACAAGCGCGCGGCGCTGATGATGCTGGGGCGGGAGCGGTTTTTTGATCGGTGCAGCCTGGCCTGATGCGTTCGGCCTCGGTATTGCATTGAGTCTGAGGCCGCTTTCGCGAGCAGGCTCGCTCCCACACTGGATTTGTGTCATTCATCAAATCCTGTGGGAGCGAGCCTGCTCGCGAATGGCTTGACGCAGAATCCGGATCCTAACGACGACCCGCAATCACCGCATCCCGCCGACTGCCCGAGACCTTGCGGCAGTGCACCAGCGCATCACGAATCATGAAGTTGACCAGGGTGGGCGATACGCCCAGTTCCTTGGCGATGTCTTTCTGCGGCACGCCGTGCAAGCGATACATCTCGAAGGCATAGCGGGTGCGGCTGGGCAGCTCGGTCAGCGCATCGGCGATGTGTTCGAGGGTCGAGAAGTTAATGTGCGAAGTTTCCGGCGAAGCGCCCTGAATCACCACGTTCAAGCCTTCCTCTTCCGGGCCTGAGTATTTCTGTTCGAGCGCCTGCTTGCGGTAGTGATCGATGGCGAGGTTGCGCACGATCTGGAACAGGTAGCTCAGCTGAGCCTTGATCGACGACGTGATCGGCGGCGCCGATTGCAGTCGGAAAAACGCATCCTGAACCACATCTTCGGCACGAGACCTGCAACCGGTAATGCGGGCTGCAATCTTGACCAGAATCAGTCGATTGTCGACGAATGCCTGAAGTAGCGGTGAATCGCACCTGCTTGTGGATACTTGTTCCGTCATGGAAATCACCTTGCTGCCAATAGGTTAGTGGGAGGGCCTCGGGGGACGGCGCCGTCCTACACATCGAGCGACAAATTATGTTGAATGATAATGATTGTCAAATGAGAAAGAGAGGTATTGCTGTAAGGCGATGTGTTTTGCCAACTGCGACACGCCGCCGCACCCCAGCCCCGCTGGACGTCGCGCCTGCCGACTAATTATTTCCCCACTCCATCCGTTCTCATTGGTGAATGGCCCGGGTGCAGATCCCCGGCCTCAGCGCATTCCGATGCCCAGCGTGGTCGGCACAGACCGCGCCCCGCACGCCTCTCGACAGGTGTGACGCAGCCACCCGATTCCACTTGCAAGCCGAATTCAGGCAGGAAACCTCATGACCGACGCGTTCGAACTCCCCAGCACCCTGGTCCATGCCCTCAAGCGTCGCGCGGCCCTGACGCCGGACCGACTGGCCTTGCGTTTTCTCGCCGAAAACCCGGAGCAGGCTGTGGTGCTCAGCTATCGCGAACTGGATCAACGCGCGCGCACCATCGCCGCTGCGTTGCAGGCTCAGGCTGGATTCGGTGAGCGTGCGGTGCTGCTGTTTCCCAGTGGCGCGGATTACGTCGCGGCGTTTTTCGGCTGCCTGTATGCCGGTGTGATTGCGGTGCCGGCCTATCCGCCGGAATCCGCGCGTCGTCATCATCAGGAGCGTTTGCTGTCGATCATCGCCGACGCCGAGCCCACGCTGTTGCTGACCAGCGCCGACCTGCGCGATGCCTTGCAACAAATCGACGGCGCGCCGCCGCTGTTGTGTGTCGACACCCTCGACAGCGCACTGGCCGAAAGCTGGATTGAACCGAGCCTGCCGCCCGAACATATCGCCTTTTTGCAATACACCTCCGGCTCCACCGCGTTGCCCAAGGGCGTGCAGGTCAGCCATGGCAATCTGGTCGCCAACGAATTGCTGATCCGTCACGGTTTCGGCATCGACGTCAACCCGGACGACGTCATCGTCAGCTGGTTGCCGCTGTATCACGACATGGGTTTGATCGGTGGTCTGCTGCAACCGATTTTCAGCGGCGTACCGTGCATTCTGATGTCGCCGGCGTACTTCCTCGGCCGGCCGTTGCGCTGGCTGGAAGCGATTGCCGAATACGGCGGCACCATCAGCGGCGGCCCGGATTTCGCCTACCGTTTGTGCAGTGAGCGGGTCAGCGAGTCGGCTCTGGAACGCCTCGATCTGAGCCGTTGGCGCGTGGCCTATTCCGGTTCCGAGCCGATTCGTCTCGACACCCTCGAGCGCTTCGCGGAAAAATTCGCTGCTTGCGGTTTCAGCGACAACAGTTTCATGGCCTCGTACGGTCTGGCCGAGGCCACCCTGTTTGTCGCCGGCACGCCGCGTGGCATCGGCATCCCGGCGCTGCGCGTGGACGATCAGGCGCTGGCGCAAAACCGCGCCGAGCCGGGCGACGGCAGCGCGATCATGAGCTGCGGCATCAGCCAGCCTGAGCACGCGGTGCTGATCGTCGAACCGAATACCCTCGAACAACTCGCCGACAACGCCGTCGGCGAAGTCTGGGCCGCCGGCCCGAGCATCACCCACGGTTATTGGCGCAACCCCGAAGCCAGCGCCAAGACTTTTGTTCAGCACGCCGGCCGCACCTGGTTGCGCACCGGCGACCTGGGTTTTATCCGTGCGGGCGAATTGTTCGTCACCGGGCGCCTGAAAGACATGCTCATCGTCCGTGGCCATAACCTCTACCCGCAGGACATCGAGCAGACCGTCGAGCGCGAAGTCGAAGTGGTGCGCAAGGGCCGTGTGGCGGCGTTCGCGGTCACTCACAACGGCGAAGAGGGCATCGGCATCGCTGCGGAAATCAGCCGCAGCGTGCAAAAAATCCTCGCGCCAGATGCGCTGATCAAAGCCATTCGCCAAGCCGTGGCCGAGGCGTATCAGGAGGCGCCAAGCGTGGTGGTGCTGCTCAATCCGGGCGCGTTGCCGAAAACCTCCAGCGGCAAACTGCAGCGCTCGGCGTGCCGCAATCGTCTGGCTGATGGCAGCCTCGACAGTTACGCGCTGTTCCCTTCGATCACAGCCGTGACGGAAACCGCGACCAGCAGCACTTCGGACCTTGAAGCGTTGATCGGGCAAGTCTGGGCCGAGCAACTCAACTTCAAGCAGGTCAGTGGCGACGACCATTTCTTCCTGCTCGGCGGCAACTCGATCGCTGCCACGCAAGTGGTCGCGCGGGTTCGCGAAGCACTCGGTGTCGAGCTGAGCCTGCGCCTGCTGTTCGAAGCGCCAACCCTGTCTGCCTTCGCCGCCGCTGTGGCGCAGCAACAACAGACAGGCGGCAGCGCCCAAGATGCGATCAGCATGTTGTCGCGCAGTGAGCCGATGCCGCAGTCGCTGGCACAAAACCGTCTGTGGATCACTTGGCAACTCGATCCACAGAGCAGCGCCTACAACATTCCCGGCGGCCTGCGCCTGCGTGGTGAACTCGACGAAGACGCCTTGCGCAACAGCTTCCAGCAACTGATCGAACGCCACGAATCCTTGCGCACACGTTTCTTCGAACGTGACGGCGTGGCATTGCAGCAAGTGCTTGCCGCTGCCGCATTCAACCTGCAACTGATCGACATCAGCGACCTGCCAATGGCCGAGCGTGAAGCCCGTGCCGAGCAGATTCGCGAAGACGAGGCGCGCACTCGGTTCGATCTGGAAAAAGGCCCGTTGCTGGCGGTGACACTGGTGCGTCTCGATGACGAAGAACATCAACTGCTGGTGACCCTGCATCACATCATCGCTGACGGCTGGTCGCTGAATATCCTGCTCGACGAATTCTCGCGTCTCTATGCCGCCGCTACACAAGGTGCAACGGCGACGCTGGCAGCGCTGCCCACGCAATACGCCGATTACGGCAACTGGCAGCGGCAATGGCTGGCGCAAGGCGAGGGCGAGCGGCAACTGGCGTACTGGAAAGCGCAGTTGGGCGAAGAACATCCGCCACTGGAACTGGCCACCGCACACCCGCGCTCGGCCAGACACAACCACAGCGCCGCGCGCCACAGCGTGCGCTTGAGTAGCAAACTCAGCGAGGCGATCCGCCAGACTGCGCAGGCCCACCAGGCCACGCCGTTCATGCTTCTGCTCGCTGCCTTGCAAAGTTTGCTGCACCGCTACAGCGGTCAGCGCGACATTCGCATCGGCGTGCCCAACGCCAACCGTCCGCGCCTGGAAACCCAAAGCCTGATCGGCTTCTTCATCAATACCCAGGTGTTGCGTGCGCAAATCGATTCGCGCCTGACATTTGCCGAGTTGCTGAACCAGACGCGCCAGGCCGCACTCGGCGCCCAGGCCCATCAGGATCTGCCCTTCGAACAACTGCTCGAAGCGTTCCCGCAGGCCCGCGAACAGGGCTTGTTCCAGGTCATGTTCAACCATCAGCAGCGCGACCTCAGTGCGCTCAAGCGCCTGCCCGGTCTGCTCGCCGAAGAGCTGCCGTGGCACAGTCGCGAGGCCAAGTTCGATCTGCAATTGCACAGCGAAGAGGATCGCAACGGGCGTCTGAGCTTGGCGTTCGACTACGCCAGCGAACTGTTCGATGCTGCGACCATCGAGCGCCTGGCTGAGCATTTCCATAATCTGCTCAGCGAGGTCTGCGAACGGCCGCAGCAGGCCATCGGCGATCTGCGCTTGCTGACCGCCAGTGAGCAGAATCAGCAGAAGGACTGGAGCGTCGCTCCGTGCACCCCGGCGCAACACTGGCTGCCGGAACTGCTCGAGCAACAATTGCGCAACACCCCGCAACGCACCGCGCTGCTGTGGGACGGCGGTAGTCTGGATTTTGCCGAGCTGCACGCGCAAGCCAACCGGCTCGCCCATTACCTGCGCGACAAAGGCGTTGGCCCGGACGTGTGCGTGGCCATTGCTGCCGAGCGTTCGCCGCAACTGCTGATCGGTCTGCTGGCGATCATCAAGGCCGGCGGCGCCTATGTGCCGCTTGATCCGGATTATCCGGCCGAGCGTCTCGCGTACATGCTCCGCGACAGCGGCGTCGAACTGCTCCTGACCCAGACGCAATTGCTCGAGCGTCTGCCGGCCAGCGATGGCGTCAGCGTGATCGCCATGGATGCCTTGCACCTGGATAAATGGCCGAGCCAGGCACCGGGCCTACGACTGCACGGCGACAACCTCGCCTACGTGATTTACACCTCGGGTTCCACCGGGCAACCGAAAGGCGTCGGCAACACCCACGCCGCGCTGGCCGAGCGCCTGCAATGGATGCAGGACACTTACCGTCTCGACGAAACCGACGTGCTGATGCAAAAAGCGCCGATCAGTTTCGACGTCTCGGTGTGGGAATGCTTCTGGCCGCTGATCACCGGCGCGCGTCTGCTGCTTGCCGCCCCCGGCGAGCACCGCGACCCGCATCGCATCGCGCAACTGGTCCAGCAATACGGCGTGACCACGCTGCACTTCGTCCCGCCGCTGCTGGCGCTGTTCATCGACGAGCCGCTGAGTGCCGAATGCACCAGCCTGCGCCGGGTGTTTTCCGGCGGTGAAGCCTTGCCCGCCGAGCTGCGCAACCGGGTACTGGCGCAATTGCCGGCGGTGCAATTGCACAACCGTTATGGCCCGACTGAAACCGCGATCAATGTCACCCATTGGCACTGCACAACTGCCGATGGTGAGCGCTCGCCGATTGGCCGGCCGCTGGGCAATGTGGTCTGCCGCATTCTCGATGCCGATCTCAATCCGGTGCCGGCGGGTGTGGCGGGTGAGCTGTGCATCAGCGGCATCGGTCTGGCGCGTGGTTATCTCGGCCGTCCGGCGTTGACCGCTGAACGCTTCGTCGTCGACCCACTGGGCGAGCAGGGTGCCCGTTTGTACCGCACCGGCGACCGTGCGCGCTGGTCCTCGGATGGCGTGATCGAATACCTCGGTCGCCTCGATCAGCAGGTCAAACTGCGCGGCTTTCGCGTCGAACCGGAAGAAATCCAGGCGCGACTGCTGGCGCAAAATGGCGTCGCCCAAGCCGTGGTCCTGGTGCGGGAAACCGCTGCCGGCGCGCAACTGATCGGCTACTTCACGGCGAGCGATGCGCATGAAAATGCCGATGAGCAAATTATTCGGCTGGAAGCTGCCCTCGCTGCCGAGCTGCCGGAATACATGGTGCCCGCACAATTGCTGCGCCTTGATTCGATGCCGCTGAGCCCCAGCGGCAAACTCGATCGCCGCGCCTTGCCCGAGCCGCAATGGCAAGTGCGTGAACACATCGAACCGGTCAGCGAACTGGAGCAGCAAATCGCCGCGATCTGGCGCGAAGTGCTGGGTCTGAAGCAGGTTGGCCTGCGTGATGATTTCTTTGCTCTCGGCGGTCATTCGCTGCTGGCCACGCAAATCATTTCGCGCACACGTCAGGCCTGTGACGTCGAACTGCCGCTGCGCACCTTGTTCGAGCACAGCGAACTGGGCGATTACGCCGAACAGATTCGCCTGATCCAGGCCAGCGGCCGCACCAATCAACAGTTGCCGATTGCAAAAATCGACCGCAGCCAAGCGGTGCCGCTGTCCTATTCGCAGCAGCGCATGTGGTTCCTCTGGCAGATGGAACCGGACAGCCCGGCTTACAACGTCGGCGGCATGGCGCGCTTGCGCGGCGTGCTGCATGTCGAGCATTTCGAGGCGGCGTTGCAGGCGCTGATCCTGCGCCATGAAACCCTGCGCACTACCTTCCCCAGCGTTGACGGCGTCGCCCGCCAACAGGTGCATGCCGAGACAGGCGTGCGCATGGGCTGGAAGGATTTCTCCAGCCTGCCGGCAGAAGTCCGGGAGCTACAAGTCCAGCAACTGGCCGATGCAGAAGCGCACCAGCCGTTCGATCTGGAAACCGGCCCGCTGCTGCGAGCCTGCCTGGTCAAGACTGCCGAGCACGAGCATTACTTCGTCCTGACCCTGCACCACATCGTCACCGAAGGCTGGGCGATGGACATCTTCGCCCGTGAACTCAGTGCGCTGTATGAAGCGTTCGTCGATGAGCGCGAATCACCGCTCGCGCCGCTGCCGGTGCAATACCTTGACTACAGCGTCTGGCAGCGCAACTGGCTGGAGTCCGGCGAGCGCCAGCGCCAGCTCGATTACTGGACTGCGCAACTCGGTCGCGAACATCCGCTCCTCGAACTTCCCGGCGACCGCCCGCGTCCACCGGTGCAGAGCCATCAGGGCGAGCTGTTCCGTTTCGATCTGAGCGACGATCTCGCTGCGCGGGTGCGGGCGTTCAATGCGCAAAACGGCCTGACCCTGTTCATGACCATGACCGCCGCGCTCGCCACATTGCTCTACCGCTACAGCGGCCAGACCGACCTGCGCATCGGCGCGCCGGTGGCCAACCGCATCCGCCCGGAAAGCGAAGGGCTGATCGGTGCGTTTCTCAACACCCAGGTGCTGCGTTGCCAGCTCGATGGGCAGATGTCGGTCGGCGAACTGTTCGAGCAGGTGCGCCACACCGTGATCGAAGGCCAGTCCCATCAGGATCTGCCGTTCGATCATTTGGTCGAAGCCTTGCAGCCGCCACGCAGCGCGGCTTACAACCCGCTGTTCCAGGTGATGTGCAACGTGCAGCGCTGGGAATTCCAGCAGAGCCGCACGCTCGCTGGGATGACCGTCGAGTATCTGGCCAACGATGCTCGGGCGACCAAGTTCGACCTCAATCTGGAAGTCACCGATCTCGACCATCGCCTCGGCTGCTGCCTGACTTACAGCACCGACCTGTTCGACGAACCGACCATCGAACGCATGGCCAGGCATTGGCGCAACCTGCTTGAAGCGTTGATCGCTGATCCGCAGCAACGTCTCAGTGAACTGCCGCTGCTCGACAACACCGAGCAACAGCACCTGCTCGACAGCCTTGGCGTCGAGCCGGGCGAACATCGTCTTGATCAGTGCATTCATCATCTGTTTGCCGAACAGGCGCTGGCGCGCAAAGACGCGCCGGCGCTGACCTTCGCCGGACAGACCCTGAGCTACGCCGAACTCGATGCCCGTGCCAATCGTCTGGCCTGGGCGCTGCGTGAGCGTGGGGTCGGCACGCAGGTGCGGGTCGGTCTGGCGCTGGAGCGTTCGCTGGAAATGGTCATCGGCCTGCTGGCGATTCTCAAGGCTGGCGGCGCCTATGTGCCGCTGGATCCGGAGTACCCGCTGGATCGTCTGCATTACATGATCGAAGACAGCCGCATCGGTTTGCTGCTCAGCGATCGGGCGATGTTTCAGGCCCTGGGTGACTTGCCGTCAGACGTGGCGCGCTGGTGTCTGGAAGATGACAGCCCGGGATTGGCCGACTACCCGGCCAGCGAGCTGCCGTTTATCAGCCTGCCGCAGCATCAGGCCTACCTGATTTACACCTCGGGCTCGACCGGCAAACCGAAAGGCGTGGTGGTCTCCCACGGCGAAATTGCCATGCACTGTCAGGCCGTGATCGAACGCTTCGGCATGCGCCCGGACGACTGTGAACTGCATTTCTATTCGATCAACTTCGACGCCGCCACCGAACGTTTGCTGGTGCCGCTGCTCAGCGGTGCGCAGGTGGTGTTGCGGGCGCAAGGGCAGTGGGACGCGGAAGAAATCTGCGGCTTGATTCGCAGGCATCGGATCAACGTCCTCGGCTTCACGCCGAGCTACGGCAGCCAGTTGGCGCAGTTCCTTGCCACGCAGAATGACGTCCTGCCGGTGCGCATGATCATCACCGGCGGTGAAGCGCTGACTGGCGAGCATCTGCAGCGCATCCGCGCGGCGTTCCAGCCAGCGCTGTTCTTCAACGCCTACGGCCCGACTGAAACCGTGGTCATGCCACTGGCCAGTCTGGCGCCGCAGGTGCTGGAAGAGGGCGCCGGCAGTGTGCCGATCGGCAGCGTGATCGGGGCGCGAGTCGCCTACATTCTCGACGCCGATCTGGCCTTGGTGCCGCAAGGCGCGACCGGTGAATTGTTTGTCGGCGGCGCCGGTCTGGCTCAGGCCTATCACGACCGCCCGGGCACCAGCGCCGAGCGTTTTGTCGCTGACCCGTTTGCCGCTGATGGCGGGCGCATGTATCGCACCGGCGACCTGGTGCGCCAGCGTGCTGATGGTCTGGTCGAGTATCTGGGCCGGATAGACCATCAAGTGAAAATCCGCGGTTTCCGCATCGAGCTGGGCGAAATCGAAACGCGCCTGCTCGATCACCCTTCGATCCGCGAAGCGGTGGTGCTGGCGCTGGATGCGCCGAGTGGCAAGCAGTTGGTGGGTTACCTCGTTACCGATGTCGCCGGACACGGCGAAGCGCAACAGGCTGAACTGCGCGAAGCGCTCAGGTCGCACCTCAAGGCGCAACTGCCGGACTACATGGTGCCGACCCAGCTGATGCTGCTGGCAAGCATGCCGCTGACCGCCAACGGCAAACTCGACCGCCGCGCCTTGCCGGCGCCGGATCCGCAGCTCAATCGTCAGGACTATGTCGCGCCAAGCAATGAGCTGGAGCAGACCCTGGCGCAGATCTGGTGCGATGTGCTTAACGTCAGGCAGGTCGGCCTCAACGACAACTTCTTCGAACTCGGCGGCGACTCGATTCTGTCGATTCAAGTGGTCAGCCGCGCGCGTCAGCAGGGCATTCATTTCAGCCCGCGCGACCTGTTCCAGCATCAGACCGTGCAAACGCTCGCCGCCGTGGCCAGCCGCACCCAGCAAGTGACGGCCGAGCAGGGCCTGGTGGTCGGCGAGTCGCGCCTGACGCCGATTCAGCACTGGTTCTTTGATACGGTCATTCCCCAGCGCCAGCACTGGAATCAGGCGCTGTTGCTGGAACCGACTGCGCGCCTCGAGCCGCAACGATTGCAGCAAGCTTTGCTGGCCGTGATCGAGCAGCACGATGCGCTGCGTCTGCGTTTCACTGAAACCGATGATGCATGGCAAGCGACTCATCAAGTGCTGTCGAGTGATGATCTGCTCTGGCAATTCAACGTCGATTCGCTGGACCGGTGCGAAGCCCTGTTCGCCGACGCGCAACACAGCCTGAATCTGCAAAACGGCCCGTTACTGCGCGCAGTGCTGGTCGATGTAGCGAATGATCAGCAACGCCTGTTCATCGCCATCCACCACTTGGTGGTCGACGGCGTTTCCTGGCGCGTGCTGCTGGATGATCTGCAAACCGCCTATCGCCAACTCGACGCTGCGCAGCCGCTGAAACTGCCGGCGAAAACCAGCGCCTTCAAGGACTGGGCCGCGCGTTTGCAGGCTTACGCCGGCAGCGAATCCCTGCGTGAGGAATTGAGCTGGTGGCAGGCGCAACTGGCCGGGCCAAGCGCCGATCTGCCTTGCGAAAACCCGCAGGGCGGCAGGCAGAATCGCCATGCGCAAACCGTCAGCGTACGCCTCGATGCCGAGCGCACCCGACAGCTGCTGCAACAGGCACCGAGCGCTTATCGCACTCAGGTCAACGACCTGCTGCTGACCGCGCTGGCCCGTGTGCTGTGCCGCTGGAGCGGCCAGCCCTCGGCACTGATTCAACTGGAAGGACACGGTCGCGAAACCCTGTTCGACGAGATTGATCTGACCCGCACCGTCGGTTGGTTCACCAGCGCTTATCCGCTGCGCCTGACTCCGCACAATGTCGAAGAGGCCGCCGGGCAGGGCGCTTCGATCAAGGCGATCAAAGAACAATTGCGCGCCGTTCCGCACAAAGGTCTCGGTTATGGCGTGTTGCGTTATCTGGCTGATGACGGCTGCCGCCAGAACATGGCCGCGCTGCCGCAGGCGCAGGTCACCTTCAACTACCTCGGCCAGTTCGACCAGAGCTTCGGCAGCGATGCGCTGTTCCGTCCTCTCGATGAGCCAATCGGTGCCGCCCACGATCCGCAGGCGCCGTTGCCCAACGAGCTGAGTGTCGACAGTCAGGTTTACGGTGGTGAACTGCTGCTGCGCTGGACTTTCAGTGCCGAGCGTTACGAGGCGCAAACCATTAACGATCTGGCCGCCGCCTACCTCGTTGAGTTGCAAAGCCTGATCGCCCATTGTCTGCAAGACGAAGCCGGCGGCCTGACGCCATCGGACTTCCCGCTGGCGAAACTGACTCAGGCGCAACTCGATGCGCTGCCGGTGCCGGCCGCGCACATCGAAGATGTCTACCCGCTGACGCCAATGCAGGAAGGCATGTTGCTGCACACTTTGCTCGAGCCGGGCACCGGTCTGTACTACATGCAGGATCGATATCGCATCAACAGCGAGCTCGACCCCGAGCGTTTCGCCCAGGCCTGGCAAGCGGTGGTCGCTCGTCATGAAGCATTGCGCGCTTCGTTCTGCTGGAACGTTGGCGAAGACATGCTGCAAGTGATTCACACGCCGGGGCGCACGCCGATCGAGTATCTGGACTGGAGCGCCGTCGCCGAAACCGAGCAGGAACCACAGCTGCAAGCGCTGCTGAAAAGCGAGCGCGAAGCCGGGTTCGATCTGCTCAATCAGGCGCCGTTTCACCTGCGCCTGATCAAGGTCGGCGCGGCGCGTTACTGGTTCATGATGAGCAACCACCACATCCTCATCGACGCCTGGTGCCGTTCGCTGCTGATGAATGACTTCTTCGAGATCTATACCGCCCTCGGTGAAGGTCGCGAAGCGCAGTTGAGCGTGCCGCCGCGTTATCGCGATTACATCGGCTGGCTGCAACGCCAGAACCTGGCCGAGGCGCGGCAGTGGTGGCGGCAGAATCTGCAAGGCTTCGAGCGCACCACGCCGATCCCGAGCGACCGGCCGTTCCTGCGCGAACACGCCGGTGAAAGCGGCGGCATGATCGTCGGCGACCGTTACACCCGCCTCAATGTCGAGGACGGCGCACGGCTGCGGGAACTGGCGCAGGCACATCAACTGACCGTCAACACTTTCGCCCAGGCTGCGTGGGCTCTGGTTTTGCGGCGTCTGAGCGGCGATCGCGACGTGCTCTTCGGCGTCACCGTGGCCGGGCGTCCGGTGGAGATGCCGGAAATGCAGCGCACCGTCGGCCTGTTCATCAACAGCATTGCCCTGCGCGTGAAGATGCCGGCGGACGATCAGCGCAGCAGTGTGCGTCAATGGCTCAGCGCGTTGCTCGACAGCAACATGCAACTGCGCGAGTACGAATACCTGCCGCTGGTGAATATCCAGGAGCAGAGCGAATTGCCCAAAGGCCAGCCGCTGTTCGACAGCCTCTTTGTCTTCGAAAACGCCCCGGTGGAAGTCTCGGTGCTTGATCGTGCACAGAGCCTGAATGCGACCTCGGATTCCGGTCGCACCCATACCAACTTCCCGCTGACCGCGGTGTGCTACCCGGGCGATGACCTTGGCTTGCACCTGTCCTATGACCAGCGTTACTTCGACGAGGCGACGGTCGAGCGCATGCTCAGTGAGTTCAAGCGCCTGCTGCTGGCGCTGGTCGACGGCTTCCATGGCGACATGGCCGATTTGCCGCTGCTAGGCGACGAAGAACGCGATTTCCTCCTGCACGGTTGCAACCAGAGCGGCCACGACTATCCGCTGGAGCAAAGCTACGTGGCGTTGTTCGAAGCGCAGGTCGCGGCGCATCCGCAGCGCGTTGCCGCCAGTTGCCTTGACGAGCAACTTAGCTACACCGAGCTGAACCACAACGCCAACCGCCTCGGCCATGCCCTGGTCGCTGCCGGTGTGCGCATGGACCAACCGGTGGCGCTGTTGGCCGAGCGTAATCTCGACCTGCTCGGCATGATCATCGGCAGCTTCAAGGCCGGCGCTGGTTATCTGCCGCTGGATCCGGGCCTGCCGAGCCAGCGTCTGAGCCGCATCATTGAGCTGAGCCGCACGCCGTTGCTGGTGTGCAGCGCCGCCTGCCTTGAGCAGGCGCAGACCTTGCTCGAAGAGTTTGGCTGTTCGAATCGTCCGCGCCTGCTGATATGGGAAGAGGTCCAGGCATCGGTGGCAGCGACGCACAATCTCGGCATCCACAGTGGCCCGGACAATCTTGCCTATGTGATCTACACCTCGGGTTCGACCGGGCTGCCAAAAGGCGTGATGGTCGAGCAGCGCGGCATGCTCAACAACCAGTTGAGCAAACGCCCTTACCTCGACTTGAGCGAGGCCGATGTGATCGCGCAGACCGCCTCGCAAAGCTTCGACATTTCCGTCTGGCAGTTCCTTGCCGCGCCGTTGTTCGGCGCACGGGTCGACATCGTGCCGAATGCGATTGCCCACGATCCGCAAGGTCTGCTGGCGCATGTACAGGCGCAGGGCATCACCGTGCTGGAAAGTGTGCCATCGCTGATTCAGGGCATGCTCGCCGCTGATCACATGAGCCTTGATGGTTTGCGCTGGATGTTGCCGACCGGTGAAGCGATGCCGCCGGAACTGGCCCATCAATGGCTGCTGCGTTACCCGGACATTGGTCTGGTCAATGCTTACGGCCCGGCGGAATGCTCGGATGACGTGGCGTTCTTCCGCGTCGACATGGCGTCGACGCGCGGCAGCTATTTGCCGATCGGCACGCCGACCGACAATAACTTGCTGTACCTGCTCGATGGCGCGCTGGAACTGGTGCCGTTGGGCGCGGTGGGTGAGTTGTGTGTCGCCGGGACCGGCGTCGGTCGCGGTTATGTCAGCGATCCGCTGCGCACCGCGCCGGTGTTTGTGCCGAATCCGTTCGGCGCGCCGGGCGAGCGCTTGTACCGCACCGGTGACCTGGCACGGCGCCGCACGGACGGTGTGCTGGAATACGTCGGCCGGGTCGATCATCAGGTGAAGATTCGCGGTTACCGCATCGAACTCGGTGAAATCGAAGCGCGCCTGCATGAACAACCGGAAGTGCGTGACGCGGCGGTTGGTGTGCAGGAGGGCGTCAACGGCAAGCATCTGGTCGGTTATCTGGTCGCGGCCGACGCTGCGCTCAATCCGGGCGAACGCCTGGAGCGGATCAAGCAACGCCTGCGCGCCGAACTCCCCGAATACATGGTGCCGCTGCACTGGCTATGGCTGGAGCAGATGCCGCTCAATGCCAACGGCAAACTCGACCGCAAAGCCTTGCCGGCGTTGGAGATCGGTCAGTTGCAGAGTGCGGATTATCTGGCGCCGCGCAGTGAGCTGGAGCAGACCCTGGCTGATATCTGGGCTGAGGTGCTGAAAGTGGAAAAGGTCGGGGTGCGCGACAATTTCTTCGAACTGGGCGGGCATTCGCTGCTGGCTACGCAAATTGCATCGCGGGTACAAAAAGCCCTGCAACGCAACGTGCCGCTGCGCGCAATGTTCGAATGCAGCACGGTGGAGGAACTGGCCAAATACATCGATGGGCTGGCGGCCAGTGATATTACGGAGGAGAAGGTTGATCGGTTGAATGATCTGATGGCGGAGCTGGAGGGGTTGTAGTTCTTCAGCGCTTGGGCCGGCCTCTTCGCGAGCAGGCTCGCTCCCACACAGGATCTGTGGTGTTTACAAAACCCCTGTGGGAGCGAGCCTGCTCGCAAATGGCGTCTGTACATTGCCGTACATTTCCATCCTTGACGATCAACAACCGGCAGCTCAGTCTGCCGGTTCTGTTTTTTCTCGCGGAGGTGGTCGATGCCCTTTTTCACGGTTGACGGACAAGCACTGCACTACATTGATCAAGGCACCGGCCCCGCCGTGTTGCTGGCCGGCAGTTACCTTTGGGACCAGGCGATGTGGGCGCCGCAGATCGCCGCGCTGACCCAACACTATCGCGTCATTGCCGTGGATCTGTGGGGGCATGGCGAGTCCGGCAAGTTACCCGAAGGCACAACCTCGCTGGACGACATTGCCCGTCAGACGCAGGCCTTGCTCGATCATCTGGACATTGATCGCGTCACCCTCGTCGGACTATCCGTCGGTGGCATGTGGGGCGTGCGTTTGGCACTGTCCGCACCGCAACGTCTCAACGGTCTGGTGCTGATGGACACCTACGTCGGCGTCGAGCCGGAACCGACCCGGCAATATTACTTCTCGTTGTTCAAGCAGATCGAAGACACCGGTACCATCTCCGAACAACTGCTCGATATCGTCGTACCGATCTTCTTCCGCCCGGGCATCGACCCGCAGTCGGCGCTGTATCAGGGCTTCCGCGCAAAACTGCAGAGCTACTCGCCCGAGCGTTTGCGCGAAAGCATCGTCCCGATGGGACGCATCACGTTTGGTCGCGACGACCTGTTGCCACGGCTGGGCGAGCTGAACCCGTCGACGACACTGGTGCTGTGCGGCGATCAGGACAAACCGCGACCACCCTCGGAAGCCCGGGAAATGGCTGAATTGATTGGTTGCCCGTGCGTGCTGGTACCGGAGGCGGGGCATATCTCAAATCTGGAGAATCCCGGGTTTGTCACTGAGGCGCTGCTGGCGTTTCTCCGCGAGCGCAACTGACACACCGAGTGAGCTTCATTCGCGAGCAGGCTCGCTCCCACAGTTAATCGCATTCTTACTGAGGGAATGCAGTCAACTGTGGGAG
>NZ_JASCPT010000086.1:0-23768 GCF_029959775.1 Pseudomonas sp. PS01270
CTGCAACCGGCCCCTTCGCGAGCAAGCTCGCTCCCACATTGGAAGGCATTCATCCTTTGGGAGCGAGCTTGCTCGCGAAGGGTCCAACTCGCCACCCCCTCCTCAACGCCACCGCACCAAATCGGTGCGCGCAGCCCATCCCCTAGCACAAAACCGTGACTACCCAGTCACCGTTTTGGCCCACTTCGACCGAAAAACATGCCCTTCGTCGGAGCGTTTCCCCTCCTGAACCCTCGCTTACATCCCGACACAACCGATTGTCGAACAATTTACCCATTTGCCCCGACCCGCTCTAGGATCTGGCCTAGACTCATTTTTCAGTGGCCAAACCACTCGGTCATACCGACGAAAAAAAGTCGAAACTTTTGCTTCACGCCACAGGTCATCAGAACAACTGGGCGAAAGCGACTGGTGTAATCCTTGCAACGGCCTCACCACCCATTCTGCTTGCGCGTGTTGGGTCAGCATTTGCTCACCGATGCGTGGCGCCTTTGCGCCCGGCCACAGGACTTGGCCACGAAACAGCTTGTTCGAGACAAGAATCAGATCACACACGGGAGATACATATGATCAGTGCGGCATTGGATATTCAGGGAGAGCGTGCTCACCAGTCGCTTGGAGAATCGAGCACCATCAGTGTTCCCGGCAGCCGACAGATCAACGTACCCGGCACCAAGACGCTTGCTCCGGTAGCAAGCCAGAATCCCAACAAGAAAAAAGTGTTGTTTGTGACTTCGGAAATCGCCGATCTGGTCAAGACCGGCGGCCTCGGTGACGTCTCCGCCGCCCTGCCCCGGGCCATGGCCCATCTGCATGATGTGCGGGTGCTGATCCCCGGTTATCCGCAGGTGGTGCACAGCGAAAACCCGATTCACATCATCGGCGAGCTGGGTGGCCACGCCGCGCTGCCACCTTGCAAGATCGGACGCATGGACATGCCCGATGGCCTGGTGATCTACGTGTTGATCTGCCCTGAACTCTACGAGCGTGAAGGTGGCCCTTACGGCGCCAACAACGGTCGCGACTGGCCGGACAACCATATCCGCTTCGCCCGCCTCGGCCTGGCCGCTGCCGACATCGCCGCCAATCTTGCGCAAATTCACTGGCGCCCGGATCTGGTGCACGCCCATGACTGGCCGGCTGGCCTCGCGCCCGCTTACATGCACTGGCGCGGGCAGCGCACGCCGACCCTGTTCACCATTCACAACCTTGCCTACCAGGGCGTGACGAGCCTCGGTTCCTGCCCGGAGCTGGGGATTCCCACCCATGCCCTGCAACAGGAAGGCATGGAGTTCTACGGCAAGATGTCGTTCCTCAAGGCCGGCATGGCCTATTCGAGCCACATCACCACCGTCAGCGCGACGTATGCTCAGGAAATCACCACCCCGGACTTCGGCTGTGGCCTCGACGGTTTCCTTGCCGCCAAGACCCAGCAAGGCCTGCTCAGCGGCATCCCGAACGGCATCGACGAGAGCTGGGATTCGGCGACCGACCCGCACCTGTTTGCCCCGTTCGCCATCGGCGACTGGGAAGGCAAAGCGGTCAACGCCGCCCACGTCCGTGAGCTGTTCGGCCTGAATGACTCTACCGGCCCGCTGTTCGCCGTGGTTTCGCGCCTGGTCTATCAGAAAGGTCTCGACCTCACCGAAGCGGTGTCCGAGTTCATCGTGCAGAACGGTGGTCAGATCGCGATCATCGGTCGCGGCGAGCCGGAAGAAGAACAAGCCATGCGTGAACTGGCCCTGCGTTTTCCTGGCCAGATCGGCGTGCGCATCGGCTTCAACGAGACCGATGCCCGACGCATGTTCGCCGGCAGCGATTTCCTGCTGATGCCGTCGCGTTACGAACCATGCGGCCTGAGCCAGATGTACGCCCAGCGTTTCGGCTCGCTGCCGGTCGCGCGCAACACCGGCGGTCTGGCCGACACCATTGAAAACGGCGTCACCGGTTTCCTCTTCGATGAGTCCACCGTTGATAGCTATAAAGAAGCCCTGAGCCGCGCGTTCAAGGTCTTCGCCTTCCCGGAACTGCTCAATGCCATGCGCTGCCGCGCCATGGCTGCACCGTTCAACTGGAGCAAAGCGGTTGAACCGTACGCCGAACTTTACGAACAACTGGTCGCCAAGGCGTTGGGTAAAGCCAGCCACAAATAACCAGGGAGTTGCAGAAAATGCCGTCAAGGACCCAAGAAACCTGGCCCCACGGCGCGATCATGCTGGATGCCGAGCACACGCAATTTGCGTTGTGGGCGCCTGACGCGTTCTACGTCAGTGTGGAACTGGAAGATGGAAAATCGTTGCCCATGCTGCCTCAGGGCGACGGTTGGTTTGTAATCAAGGCCAATTGCCCGGGGGGCAGTCGCTACCGTTACTGCATCGATGGCGAACTGGAGGTGCCGGACCCGGCCTCCAGGGCGCAGGATGGTGACCTTGACCGCCACAGCGTGGTGGTCGACCCCCATGCTTATCAATGGCGGCACACGACCTGGAATGGTCGGCCGTGGAGTGAAGCGGTGATTTACGAGCTGCACGTCGGTGCGCTCGGTGGTTTTGCCGAAGTCGAACAGCATCTGGCGCGGCTGGTGGCGCTGGGCATTACCGCCATCGAATTGATGCCGCTGGCGCAATTCCCCGGTGATCGCAACTGGGGTTACGACGGGGTGCTGCCCTACGCACCGCAAGCCTCCTACGGCCCCCCCGAACAACTCAAACACCTGATCGACACCGCCCACGGCCATGGCCTGGCGGTGATTCTCGACGTCGTCTACAACCACTTCGGTCCCGATGGCAACTACCTGCATCGTTACGCCAAAGGCTTTTTCCGCGAGGACAAGCACACGCCATGGGGCGCGGCGATCGATTTCCGCCGTCCGGAAGTGCGTGAGTTCTTCATCGAAAACGCATTGATGTGGCTGCTCGAATACCGCTTCGACGGCCTGCGTCTGGATGCGGTGCACGCGATTGAAGATCCCGACTTCCTCAGCGATCTGGCCCGACGCATTCGCCAGCAGATCGACCCGACCCGGCACGTCTGGCTGACCGTCGAGAACGAGCTGAACCAGTCGAGTCTGCTGGAAAACGATTACGACGCGCAGTGGAACGACGACGGTCATAACGCGTTGCACGTGTTGCTGACCGGCGAAACCGACGCCTATTACGCTGACTATGCTGCGCAGCCC
Organism: Pseudomonas sp. PS01270; assembly: GCF_029959775.1. Taxonomy (NCBI): domain Bacteria; kingdom Pseudomonadati; phylum Pseudomonadota; class Gammaproteobacteria; order Pseudomonadales; family Pseudomonadaceae; genus Pseudomonas; species Pseudomonas sp. PS01270. The sequence goes on from NZ_JASCPT010000086.1 coordinate 3,179, forward strand.
ACCGAGCAACTGGTGCGCTGCCTGAGTCAGGGCTTCGTGTTCCAGGGCCACATCACTCGCCATGGCGAACCTCGCGGCGAGCCGAGCGAACATCTGCCCTCCACTGCTTTCGTGCTGTTCCTGCAGAACCATGATCAGATCGGCAACCGTGCCTTTGGCGAACGCCTGCATCAGCTCGCCGACCCGCGTGCGGTACAAGCGGCGACGGTGTTGTTGCTGCTGTCGCCGATGATTCCGCTGATATTCATGGGCGACGAGTTTGCCGCCGAGCAACCGTTCCTGTTTTTCACCAGTCACCACGGTGAGCTGGCGGAACTGGTGCGTGAAGGTCGGCGCAACGAGTTCGCCGCATTCAGTGCCTTTACCGATCCGCACAAGCGCGAACAGATCCCCGATCCGAATGCCGAAAGCACTTTCCACGCTTCGCAGCCGCGATTGTCCGGCAGCGGCACCCCATTGCAACAGCAGACCCAAGAGCTCTATCGGCAACTGCTCAAGTTGCGGCACCAATACATCATTCCCAACCTCTCCGGGACCCAGGCTCTGGGCGCGCAGATGCTCGGCTATGGCGCGGTCAGCGCACGCTGGCGACTGGGCAACGGCAGTGAGCTGCGAATTGACCTGAACCTCAGTGACACGCCAGTGGTCAACCCTGCACAGACCGATACCGAGTGGCTGTTTCAACAGCCAGCCGCGATCGAGCTGTCGGACCCGAACCAACTGCCGGCGTACACCGCGCTCGTCAGCCTCACGGCCGCACCCGTTATGCACCCCCTGGATGGAGAGCGCCTATGAGCGATGCGCAACTGGAAATACTCGCCAGTCGAGCCGGCCTTGCCGTCGACTGGATCGACGCCAACGGGCGTCAGCAAAAAGTCGCTCCTGCTGTGTTGCGCAATGTCCTGATCGGACTCGGCCACCCCGCCAGCACCGCGCAAGAAATCGATGCCAGCCTGCTGGAATTGCAAGAAGTCCAGCAAGACCGCCATTTGCCGCCCCTGCTGACCTGCGACGTGGGCGTTGCCCTCGACCTGAGTCGCTATTTCTCACCGGAAACCCCCTGCGAAATCCATCTTGAAGACGGCTCGCAGATGAACCTGAAGCTGGACAACGAAGCCATGTTGCCCGGCTTGATTCCGGTCGGTTACCAGCAAGTGCATATCGCCGATCAGTATTTCACGCTCGCCGTGGCGCCTGAACGCTGCTTCAGCGTCGCCGATGCGGTCGATAGCCCGATCCCGCGGGCCTGGGGTCTGAGCGCCCAGTTGTATTCGCTGCGCCGTCCGGGTGACGGTGGTTTTGGCGACACCCAGGCGCTGGAGGAACTGGTTCGTGTAGCGGGCGAACGCGGCGCCGATGCGCTGGCAATCAGTCCGATGCACGCGATGTTCAGCGCCGACAATGGCCGCTATAGCCCTTATTCGCCGTCCAGTCGTTTATTTCTAAATTCACTGTATGCCGCGCCGGGGAGCATTCTCGGCGAACGCGCGTTGCGTGATGCAATTGATGCCAGTGGCCTGGCCGCGCAGTTCGAGCAGCTGGAAAATCTCAAGCTGATCGACTGGCCGACCGCTGCCGAAGCCAAGCAGAAACTGCTGCAAGCCTTGTATGACGGTTTCGTCGCTGGTGAGCATCCGCTGCACGCCGACTTCGCCAGTTTCCGCCATGCCGGTGGCGAAGCGCTGGAAAACCATTGCCGCTTCGAAGCGATTCAGGAAATGCGCGCCGCCCGTGGCGAAAGCCTCGACTGGCGCGAATGGCCGGAGCACTGGCACGACCCGCGCGGCGCGGCGCTCGGCGCGTTTGCCGAGGAATACGCCGAGCGCATCGGTTATTTCGCCTTCTGCCAATGGCTGATCCATCGCTGCCTAGAGCGTGCGCAAACTGCTGCGCGCAGTGCTGGCATGGGCATCGGTCTGATCGCCGACCTCGCCGTCGGTGCTGACGGCGCTGGCAGTCAGGCCTGGAGTTTTCAGGATGAATTGCTCGCCTCACTGACCGTGGGCGCGCCGCCGGACATCCTCAATCGCAGCGGTCAGGGCTGGGGCATTTCCGCGTTCTCGCCGGAAGGGCTGATCCGCAACGGTTTCCGTGCCTTCATCGACATGCTGCGCGCCAACTTCGCCCACGCCGGTGGCTTGCGCATCGACCATGTCATGGGCCTGCAACGCCTGTGGGTGATTCCCAACGGCGCCGCCCCGGCCGATGGCGCCTATCTGTATTATCCGTTCGACGACATGTTGCGCCTGCTGACCCTGGAATCCCATCGGCACGAGGCCATCGTGCTCGGCGAAGACCTCGGCACCGTGCCGGAAGGCCTGCGGGAAAAACTTGCCGCGCGGTCAATCCTGGGCATGCGCGTGCTGTTGTTCGAACAGGACAACACCCGCTTCAAACCGATTCTCGACTGGCCGGATGATGCCCTGGCGACCACCAGCACCCATGACCTGCCGACTCTCAACGGTTGGTGGCATGGCCGCGATATCGACTGGAATGCACGCCTCGGTCTGGTCGATGCCAACGGCGAAATCGACTGGCGCCGGCATCGCGAGCGTGAACGCGAAGGCCTGCGCGACGCGCTGCGTCAGGATCCGCAGAACTTCCGCGAAGAGTCCCACGAAGCCGATCAAGTGGTCGATGCCAGTGTGCGTTTCCTCGGCCACACCCGCGCGCCGCTGGTCCTGCTGCCGCTGGAAGATGCCTTGGGTATCGACGAGCAGCCGAATCTGCCTGGCACCACCGATTCACATCCGAACTGGTCGCGACGTTTACCCGGTCCCAGCGAAGCGTTGCTGGACGGCCCCGATGCCGCCCGCCGCCTGGAACTGCTGGCCTGCGCGCGCCTTCAAGCCTCTGAGCGTGACCAATGAATCAACAGCAAATCCAGCCGCTGCGCGCCACCTTGCGCCTGCAATTTCATAAGGGTTTTACCCTCGAACAAGCGGTGCCACTGGTGCCGGACTTTGCCCGCCTCGGCATCAGCCATATCTACGCCTCGCCATTGCTGGCGGCGCGCGCCGGTTCCATGCATGGCTACGACGTGGTCGACCCGACCCAGGTCAATCCGGAACTGGGCGGCGAGCCGGCGTTGCGCCAACTGGTCAGCACCCTGCGCGAACACAACATGGGCCTGATCCTCGACATCGTTTCCAACCACATGGCCGTGGGCGGCAACGACAACCCGTGGTGGCTCGACCTGCTGGAATGGGGACGCCTGAGCCCGTACGGCGAATTCTTCGACATTCAGTGGCACTCGCCGGACCCGTTGATGGAAGGCCAGTTGCTGCTGCCGTTCCTTGGCAGTGATTACGGCGTGGCGTTGCAGGAAGGCACGCTGAAGCTCAAATTCAACGCGCAGACCGGGACTTTCTACGTCGAGCATTACGACCACCACTTCCCGATCTGCCCAAACAATTACGGCGAACTGCTCAAGTCCGACGACACGCTGAAGTCTCTGGCAGATCGCTTCAGCACACTCAGCTACCAGACCGACGCACATTCGCTGGCGATGCCGCTCAAGCAGGAGTTGCGCGAGCTGGCCAGCGATCCGCGTGTTCTGGCGACTATCGAAAACAACCTCGCTCAATACGATTCCACCAACGAGGAAGGCTTTCACAAACTCCACGAACTGCTGGAACGGCAAAGCTATCGCCTGGCCAGTTGGCGCACGGCGGCGGACGACATCAACTGGCGCCGCTTCTTCGACATCAACGAGCTTGGCGGCCTGCGCGTCGAGCGTCCGGCGGTGTTCGAAGCGACCCACGGCAAAATTTTCCAATTGGTCGAAGAAGGTCTGGTCGACGGCTTGCGCATCGACCACATCGACGGCCTCGCCGACCCGCGTGGCTACTGCCGCAAATTGCGCCGTCGCCTTGATCACTTGGCGCCGGGACGTCATCTGCCGATCTATGTCGAGAAGATCCTCGGCGAGGGCGAAACCCTGCGCCGCGACTGGAGCGTCGACGGCACCACCGGCTACGAGTTCATGAATCAGCTGTCGCTGCTGCAACACGACCCGGACGGCGAACACGTGCTCGGCGAACTCTGGCAGCGCCGCACTGAGCGCCCGGCTGCGTTCATGGAAGAAGCGCAACTGGCCCGTCAGCAGATCCTCAACGGCTCGCTGGCCAGCGACTTTGAAAGTGTCGCGCAAGCCCTGCATCAAGTCGCGCGTGATGACTTGATGACCCGCGACCTCACCCTGGGCGCGATTCGCCGCGTGCTGCATGCGTTGATCGTGCACTTCCCGGTTTATCGCACTTACATCAGCGCCATGGGCCGTTCCGAGCAGGACGAAGCGATTTTCCAGCACGCCATGGACGGTGCGCGGCAAACCCTCAGCGAAGCCGACTGGCCAGTGCTCGACTCGGTCGCCAGTTGGCTCGGCGGCACGCCATGGCGCCGCAAGCCACGGGGGCGCTCGCGCAAGATCCTCAAGCATGCCTGCGTGCGTTTCCAGCAACTGACTTCGCCGGCAGCTGCCAAAGCCGTGGAAGACACCGCGCTGTATCGCTCGGCGGTGCTGCTGTCGCGCAATGATGTCGGTTACAACACCGAGCAGTTCAGCGCTCCAGTCAGTGAGTTCCATGAAGTCAATCAACAGCGCATGGCCGAGTTTCCTGACAACCTGCTCGCGACTGCCACCCATGACCACAAGCGCGGCGAAGACACCCGCGCCCGGTTGGCCGTACTCAGCGAACGCAGCCATTGGTACGCCGATCAGGTCGAACTGTGGCGCGCCCTCGCCCGCCCGGTGCGCATCGAAGATGACGCGCCTTCCGCTGGCGACGAACTGATCCTCTATCAGGCATTGCTCGGCAGTTGGCCGCTGGACCTGCAGGACGATGACCAGGCCGGTTTCGCTGATTACGCCAAGCGCATCTGGCAATGGCAGCAGAAAGCCCTGCGTGAAGCCAAGCTGCAAAGCAGCTGGAGCGCGCCGAACGAAGCGTATGAAAACGCAGCGCAAGCCTTCACGGAAAAGCTGCTGACCGGTGAAGAAGGCGAGTTGCTGCGTGCGGCGCTGAGCAAGACCGTCAACAGCATCGCCGCTGCCGGCGCGCTCAACGGGCTGGCGCAAACCTTGCTGCGCATGACTGTGCCGGGTGTGCCGGATCTGTACCAGGGCAACGAGTACTGGGACTTCAGTCTGGTAGACCCGGACAACCGCCGCCCGGTGGATTACGCCGCACGCGAGCAAGCGTTGCAGGCATCCGTGCCGGGTACCGAGCTGCTTAAGGACTGGCGTGACGGGCGCATCAAACAGGCGCTGATCAGTGAGGTGTTGAACCTGCGCAAAGACCACAGCGAGCTGTTCCGCCGTGGCGATTACCAGCCATTGGAAGTATTGGGCAGTCAGGCGCACAACGTCTTGGCATTCGCGCGTGAACACGAAGGCGTGCGGGCCATTGTCGTAGTGCCGGTGCGTTGCGCAACGTTGCTGGAAAACAGTGCCATCCCGCAGGTCGATGCGCTGCGCTGGGGCGATACGCGGGTGGTTTTACCGTCTGCCGCTTCGGATGCAAACCTGAAGGGACTTTTTGCCAGCAGCGTAGTCACACAAAACAGGGAGCTGAATGTCAGCGAAGCGCTGGGGGATGTCCCGGTCAATCTCTTTATCCAACACTTAACACAAGCATGAGTTCAGTTCAGGAGCATTGCGATGAGCACCGACGATAAACGCATTCGCGAATTCGCCTATCAGATCTGGGAGTCGGAAGGGAAACCTGAAGGCCACGAAGAACGTCATTGGGAAATGGCGCGCAAGCTGGCCGAGGCCGAAGCGCTGGCACCGAAGAAGCCACCAAAAGCGGCTGGCAGCAAAGTGGCTGGCAAGACTACAGCGGCAACAGCGAAAAGCACCGACGGCAAGACACCGGCAGCCGCCAAAGCCAAACCAGCGGCGAAAGCCAAGCCTGCGGCCACGGCCAAAGTAGTCCCGCCGGGCGAAAAGGCTGCCGAGAAAAAGCCGCGAGCAGCGAAGAAGCCTCCGGCGAACTGACCCGATCCATATTTGAACTGAATGACTGTGTGGCGAGCGTGCTCGCCACAAGGGGTTCTTGCGCCCCGAAGAAAGTCCCTCCCCACTGCGGGAGAAAAATCTAATCCCCTGTGGGAGCGAGCAAGCTCGCTCCCACAGGAAATCTCATTGCCTGAACTGTCCCGTTTTTTTGCAGGAGCAATCATGACCCGTCCAAAGAAAGCCGAACCCGCTGCGCACGCCGAGCCGTCGAGAATCCGTGAAGGCCTGCCCTTCCCGCTCGGTGCGACCTGGGATGGTCTGGGGGTGAACTTTGCTCTGTTTTCCGCCAACGCCACCAAGGTCGAGCTGTGCATTTTCGACGATGCCGGCGAGGTCGAGCTCGAACGCATCGAGCTGCCGGAATACACCGATGAGATCTACCACGGCTACCTGCCGGATGCGCATCCTGGCTTGATCTACGGCTACCGCGTTTATGGTCCTTATGACCCGGCCAATGGTCACCGCTTCAACCACAATAAACTGCTGATCGACCCGTACGCCAAGCAGTTGGTCGGCGAGCTGAAATGGTCGGAGGCGCTGTTTGGCTACACCATCGGCCACCCCGACGCCGACCTCAGTTTCGACGAGCGCGACAGCGCGCCATTCGTGCCCAAGTGCAAGGTCATCGACCCGGCGCACACCTGGGGCAACGACCATCGCGTCAGCGTGCCGTGGGACAAGACCATCATTTATGAAACCCACGTGCGCGGCATCAGCATGCGTCACCCGTCGGTGCCGGAAAACCTGCGTGGCACTTTCGGCGGCCTGATGGTCGACGACGTGCTCGAGCACATTCGCAAGCTCGGCGTGTCTTCTGTCGAACTGCTGCCGATCCATGCTTTCGTCAACGATCAGCATCTGCTGCAAAAGGGCATGACCAACTACTGGGGCTACAACAGCATCGCGTTCTTCGCCCCGGACCCGCGTTACCTGGCCAGTGGCAAGATTGCCGAATTCAAGGAAATGGTCGCGCATCTGCACGATGCCAACCTCGAAGTCATTCTCGACGTGGTCTACAACCACACCGCCGAAGGCAACGAGCAAGGCCCGACCCTGTCGATGCGCGGTATCGACAACGCCTCCTACTACCGCTTGATGCCCGACGACAAGCGCTACTACATCAACGATTCCGGCACCGGTAACACGCTGGACCTGAGCCACCCGTGCGTGCTGCAAATGGTCACTGACTCCCTGCGTTACTGGGCCAGTGAGATGCACGTTGACGGTTTCCGTTTCGACTTGGCAACCATTCTTGGCCGTTACCACGATGGTTTCGACGAGCGCCACAGCTTCCTCGTCGCCTGCCGTCAGGACCCGGTGCTGCGTCAGGTGAAGATGATCGCTGAGCCGTGGGACTGCGGTCCCGGCGGTTATCAGGTCGGCAACTTTCCGCCGGGCTGGGTTGAGTGGAACGACAAGTTCCGCGACACCGTGCGTGCGTTCTGGAAAGGTGACGACGCTCAGCTTGCCGATTTCGCCAGCCGCATGACCGCTTCCGGCGAGATGTTCAACCAGCGCGGGCGCCGGCCGTATTCGTCGGTGAACTTCATCACCGCCCACGACGGTTTCACTCTCAACGATCTGGTGTCGTACAACGACAAGCACAACGAAGCCAACGACGAGAACAACCAGGACGGCAGTAACAACAACCTGTCGTGGAACCACGGCGTCGAAGGCCCGACCGACGATCCGGAAATCAACGCACTGCGTCATCGGCAGATGCGCAACTTCTTCGCCACCCTGCTGCTGGCCCAAGGCACACCGATGATCGTTGCCGGCGACGAGTTCGCCCGCACCCAGGACGGCAACAACAACGCCTATTGCCAGGACAGCGAGATTGGTTGGGTCAACTGGGACCTGAGCGAGGACGGCAAGGCCCTGCTCAAGTTCGTCAAACGCCTGATCAAGCTGCGCCTGACTTACCCGATCCTGCGTCGCGGACGCTTCCTGGTTGGCGAATACAACGAGGACATCGGCGTCAAGGACGTGACCTGGCTGGCACCGGACGCCACCGAGATGACCACCGAGCACTGGCACGATGCGCACAATCGCTGCCTCGGTATGCTGCTCGACGGTCGCGCGCAGGAAACCGGCATCCGCCGCAAGGGCGCAGATGCCACCCTGTTGTTGGTGGTCAACGCCCACCACGACATCGTCAACTTCACCCTGCCGGAAGTGCCGGATGGCGGCTTCTGGACCTGCATGATCGACACCAATCAGCCGTCGATTCGTGGCCAGGAACGCTTCGACTTCGGCCATGAATATTCGGTGACCGGGCGTTCGTTGCTGTTGTTCGAACTGCAACGTGACGAAGAAGATTGATATGGACTTTCAACATTATCTGGCCCGCCGTCCGCCAGATTACGCCGACACCAACGCCCTCGGCCGTTGCCTGAGGGCGATGGTCGAGGCCGGCCTCGACCGCTTGCCGTTACCCGGCAGCGGTCACACGCTGGAGCGCTTTCAGCGTCTTTCGGAAGTCGGCGGACATGATTTAGGCCTGTGCAAACTCTATGAAGGCCACACGGATGCGCTGGCGATCATCGAGCAATTGGGCGGTACGCCAACCCCGGGCAGCACGTGGGGCATGTGGGCTGCGGAACCGCCGCAGGCGCGGGTGAAAGTCACGCCGGCCGGGCATATGGTGACGCTGAACGGGCGCAAGGCCTGGTGCTCTGGCGCTGCGGTGCTCAGCCACGCCTTGCTTACCGCATGGGACGCGGACGGTCAGCAGCAATTGGTTGCAGTCGCACTCGATCAACCTGGCGTGACCATCACCGATCAAGGCTGGCAAGCGGTGGGCATGGCGGCGACCGGTAGCGTTGAAGTGCTGTTCGACAACGCTGAAGCGCAGGCCATTGGCAACCCCGGTGATTACCTGCAACGACCGGGGTTCTGGCAGGGCGGGATCGGTATCGCGGCTTGCTGGTATGGCGCTTCACGGCGGATTGCCGAAGGGCTGCGTCAGCATTGCGCGCAACGCGATGAACCGCACGCCCTCGCCCATCTCGGTGCGACTGACACAGCACTGCAAGCGGCAGCGGATGTGTTGCGCTTCAGCGCGCTGCAAATCGATGCGCAACCCGAGGCCGACGCTGAATTGCTTGCTCGTCGCGCCCGCGCGGTGGTCGAACAGTCTGCCGAACAGGTGATGCGCGAAGTCGGCCGGGCGCTGGGTGCCGGGCCGTTCTGTCAGGATCGGCATTTCGCCCGGTTGAGTGCCGACCTGCCGGTGTTTCTGCGCCAGAGTCATGCCGAACGCGACCTTGCTGCGCTGGGCCAGCAGATTGCTGGTCAGTCCTGCGAGGTCTGGGCGTTATGAAGGACAACCCGATCGTTGGCCAGGGCACTTCATTGCAGCAATGGCAGGCTTCGCGGCGTCTGGCCGAGCTGCCGGCCATCGACATTCTTGACTTGGTACCGCTGGGCTCGCGAGCGGTGATCATCGCGCCGCACCCGGATGACGAAGTGCTCGGTTGCGGCGGCATCATGCAGTTGCTGGCGGCAGCCGGACGGCCGTTGCAGTTGATCTCAGTTACCGATGGCAGCGCCAGTCACCCCGGCTCGCAGCGCTGGACAGTCGAGCGTTTGAGCGTGGTGCGTCCACAGGAGTCTGCCGAAGCCCTGCGTCGTCTCGGTCTGCCGATGCATAGCCTGAAATGGCTGCGCGGCGGTTTTACCGACACCCAAGTGGCGGCGCAGGAAACCGAGTTGAGCGAATTCATCGCCGGTTATCTGCATGCCAGTGACGTGCTTTTCACTACCTGGCGCCAGGACGGTCACAGCGATCACGAGGCCGTCGGCCGCGCCAGTGTCGAAGCGGCGCGACGCGTTGATGCGACCTGCCATGAACTTCCGGTCTGGACCTGGCACTGGGCAACCCCGGAAGACGCTTCGGTGCCATGGGAGCGGGCGCGCAAGATTCTCCTTTCACCGACGCACATCGCACGTAAACGCCACGCCGCGCATGCGTTCGCCAGCCAGTTGGAAGGCGACCGCGACGTCGGCCTCGGGCCGGTGCTCGCGCCCTATGTGCTCGATCGTTTGCTGCAACCTTTTGAAGTGGTGTTCCTGTGAGCGTCGATGACCGCTATTTCGATGGCCTGTTCGCGGGCAATGATGACCCATGGGCGTTCCGCCAGCGCTGGTACGAGCAGCGCAAACGCGCGATCACTCTCGCCGCCCTGCCCCGTCCGCGCTACAGGTCGGTGTTCGAACCGGGTTGCGCCAACGGCGAACTGAGTGCAGAGCTGGCTCCGCGCTGCGACCGCCTGTTGTGTTGTGACACGGCGAGCGCGGCGGTGAAGCTGGCGCGCACGCGCTTGAGCATTTTCGAGCATGCCGAAGTCCGCCAGGGCCGCCTTCCAGTTGACTGGCCGGAGGAAAAATTCGACCTGATCGTATTCAGCGAAGTCGGCTACTACCTCGACGAAAAAGATTTGACACAAATGATCCGCCGGATCAGTGAGTCACTGACCGCCGACGGCCAATTGCTGGCCTGCCACTGGCGCCCGCCGATCGAGGGCTGCCCGCTGAATGCACGGCAGGTCCACGATCAGATCCACGATCAGTTGGCTTTGCCGCGTCTTGTGCTGCATCAGGAAGCGGATTTCATTCTCGAACTGTGGAGCCGCGAGCCACGCTCGGTGGCGGCCCTGGAGGGCTTGCGTTGATCGGTATTGTGATTCCGGCGCACAACGAAGAGGCGCTGCTTGATGAATGCCTGCGCGCAGCGTTGCGCGCCAGCCAGCATGCGCAACTGGGCGGCGAGCCGGTGGAAATACTGGTGGTGCTCGACAGCTGCAGCGACGCCTCGGCGCAGATTGTCAGCGCTTACCCGGTGCTGAGCCTGCAGATCGATGCGCGCAACGTCGGCGAAGCCCGAGCCGCCGGTGCGCGCCTGCTGCTCGAGCGTGGTGCCCGCTGGATCGCCTGCACCGACGCCGACAGCCGCGTCGCCGATGACTGGCTGGCGGCGCAACTGGGACTTGAGGCGGACGCAGTGTGCGGCACGGTCACCGTCGAGCACTGGCACGAATCGATCGATGAAGCGGCGCAGATTCGCTATCACCGCCATTATCAGGCCCGCGATGGCCATCGACACATTCACGGCGCCAACCTCGGTGTCAGTGCCGAGGCTTATCGTCTGGCCGGCGGTTTCAAGCCGCTGACCTGTGACGAGGACGTGCAACTGGTGCGTGCACTGGAGCGCAGCGGCGCCAATATCGCCTGGAGTCACCGTCCGCAAGTGCACACCAGCGCCCGTCTCGACAGTCGGGCCAAGGGCGGGTTCGGTGACTTTCTGCGCAATCTGGCACAGCTGGAATAAAAAATTACGGATCAGATTGATCTGTGACGCGACGAATCGGCTGTCTTGAGCAATACTCTGCCTCGCAGTAATCCAAGGGTTGGAGCGCTGCACCGTTGCTATTCATTTGCCTTCACGGGCCGCGATCAGCGTTGGCTGCTCACGACTGAGGGCGAGATACCACAAGGACGTCGCACTCATGAAATCGTCATTACTCAACGAACACGGCCTGCCGGCACAGATCTGGAACAGCGCGCCGCAACTCGACAATATTCCCGTCATCAACACCCACAGCCTGGTACCCGCCGGCGCCCGCGCCGTGGTCATCGCGCCGCATCCGGGCGACGAAGTGGTCACTTGCGGCGGTCTGCTGCAATTGCTCTCCAGCCTTGGCCATCCCCTGCAATTGCTCTCGATTACCGACGGTAGCGCCAGCCACCCCGGCTCGCGCCAGTGGTCGGAACAACGTCTGAGCGTGTTCCGCCCGCAGGAAAGCGTCGAAGCCCTGCGCCGCCTCGGCCTGCCCATGCACAGCCTGAAGTGGGTGCGCGGCGGCTTTACTGACAATGCACTGAGTGATCAGCAAAGCCAGCTCACCGAGTTCATCGGCCGTTACCTGCGACCGGGCGACGTAGTGTTCAGTACCTGGCGCAAGGACGGCCCGCCGGATCACGAAGTGGTTGGCCGCGCCAGTTTCGACGCGGCGCAGAAGGCCGGGGCGACCTACCACGATGTGCCGGTGTGGGCCTGGCACTGGCCGGAGCGCGAGCAGCAAATGATTCCCTGGGAACGCGCGCGCAAGCTGCGTCTTGACACCTGGACAGTCGCGCGCAAGAGCCACGCCACCCACGCTTACGCCAGCCAGCTCAAGGGCGAACCGGCCATCGGCATCGCCCCGCTGCTGCCGCCGGTGCTGCTGGAGCGGATGCGCTTGCCGTATGAAATCGTCTTCTTCTGAACGCCAAAGCCCCCGCTGACACCGTGAACCCCTGTGGGAGCTGGCTTGCCAGCGATAGCGGTGTATCAGGCAACAGAGATACTGCTGATTTGGCCCCATCGCTGGCAAGCCAGCTCCCACAGAGTCCTGTGTAGGATCAAACATTTCTGTAAGGAACTGCCACCCCCTCAAACCAGTCGCATGAACAGGCATGGCCCAATTCAGAGGAGTGAACGTGTCCAGCGATCCCAAGCGTCAAGCGGTCGACGCGCCAGTCATTCATCGCCTGCGGGTACTCACGGTCAACACCCATAAGGGCTTCACCGCGCTGAATCGGCGGTTCGTTCTACCGGAGCTGCGCGAAGCGATGCGCAGTACCTCGGCCGATCTGGTGTTTCTACAGGAAGTGGTGGGTGAGCACGAACGCCATTCCAGTCGTTACAACAACTGGCCGCAGACATCGCAGTACGAATTCCTCGCGGACAGTATGTGGAGCGATTTTGCCTACGGGCGCAACGCGGTTTACCCGGATGGCCACCACGGAAACGCGCTGCTGTCGAAATACCCGATCCGCGAATATCGCAACCTCGACGTGTCGATCACCGGGCCTGAACGGCGCGGGCTGTTGCACTGCATTCTTGATGTGCCTGGGCATGCCGAGGTGCACGCGATCTGTGTGCATTTGAGTCTGCTGGAAAGCCATCGGCAATTGCAGTTGCAGCTGCTTTGCCAGTTGCTTGAATCACTGCCCGATGATGCGCCGGTGATCATTGCCGGCGATTTCAATGACTGGCAGTTACAGGGCAACGCCGCCCTCGCCCGTCGCGACTATTTGCACGAAGCTTTCGAACGTCATCATGGGCGCCCGGCGAAAACCTATCCCGCGCGGTTTCCCTTGCTGAGGCTTGACCGGATTTATCTGCGCAATGCCAGCAGCCATGACCCGCGCATTCTTGGCAACAAGCCGTGGACGCATCTTTCGGATCATTTGCCGTTAGCAGTTGAAGTGCACCTGTAGCTGCGTTTTTGACAGCAATTAAATGACAGGCCTTCCCGGCAACTGACGCTCGGAAGGACCTTTCGTCGGCGGCAAAAAACCGTCAGCCGCCTGCTTCGCAGGCGTTTTTCCATGCAAACAAACACTTAGTTATGTGCAGAAAAACAAACGCTTGCAAAGGCTGATTTAAGCGCGCCATTCATCGTGCATTTTCTTGACGCGCAGGCGTCACTCTTCTTATCTCTACCTTACTACCCCCGGAATCACTACTGGGGCTGACCTTCCGGCACTCGCGAAATCGAGCAGCCGCGGTTCGCCCCGCTCTATTCGGTCGCCCCTCGTTCGGGGTAGGAGAGACGCCAAACACGAGATGACGCATGCGCTTGCAAGGTAGACCTCCATGAAAACTTCACTGACCCCACATGAATTGAAAATCACCCTTTGCACAGTGTCAGGTTCACTGTTGCTGTGCTCGTCCATGGAGGCGCATGCGGAATTTTCGGCGGATGAACCCGCGTGGTATCGCGCCGATGTCCCTGTGATGACCTTGCCAGTGACCGTGATAACGCCCGGACCGCTGCCATTGAGTCAGCAGAGTTCGCGCCTGATCACCGAAGATCTTGCGCCCTCCGCATGGGACGAGCTATACGGCAAAAGCGCCCGGCAAGCACAGACCGACGCACTGTCTTCCGGTTATGCGATCGGTGGCGAGTTCAAAGGTCCGGCCGTGGTCACGTTGAAAAGCGCTAACGGGACTACCCAGACCCTTGGTCTTATAGGTGGCGACAGTCAGGTCCAGCTGAATGCCGATGGTGCGCTGACCCGACGTGCCCTCGCCGACCGCAACACTGACAGCCTCAACCTGCAAGGCCAGAGCCTCGGCGCCTATTACAGTCTGGTGGGTGCGCAAGGCTGGCACGTCGACCTGTCGGCCAGCGGCGGTCGGGTCAGCGGTTTCAGTCGGACCGCGCAAGGTAACCGGCAAGCCACCGAAGGCAATGCGATGACCTTTTCCGTCGAAGGCGGTTACCCGATCGGCTTGAGTGAAAACTGGGTGGTCGAGCCGCAGGCACAACTGATCAACCAGCGCATCAGTCTCGACGCTCCGTACGCCGGCTCGGGCAATGCCTCTTCCACCGACCTGACCGCGTGGAGTGGCCGCGTCGGTGCGCGGTTGAAAGGCAGTTATGACTTGAACGGGTTGCCTGTTGAACCCTACGTGCGCACCAACCTTTGGCACACCGTTTACACCGGCAGCACGGTGACGCTCGATCAGGTCGACAAGATCAGCAGCAGCCGCAAGTCTTCAACAGTGGAATTGGGTTTGGGACTGGTGGCGCGGGTCACACCGGCGGTAAGCCTGTACATGAGCGCCGATTACAGCAGCGATGTGGATGACAATGATCTGAACGGCATTATCGGCAGCCTCGGCGTGCGGATGCGCTGGTGATCTCCAGACTACCGAAAACCCTGTGGGAGCTGGCTTGCCAGCGATGGCGGCGTGTCACTCAACAAAAATGCTGAATATGACGACCTCATCGCGGGCAAGCCCGCTCCCACAGTTTTACTGTACCTGGATCAGCCCTGCGGCTTAAGAATCAACACCGCCAACGGCGGAAGATTCAGTTCCAGCGACAAGGATTGACCATGGCTTGGCACTTCTTCGGTCAATGCCCCGCCGCCATTGCCATAGTTGGAGCCGGCGTATATGTCGGCGTCACTGTTGAACAGCTCGGTCCAGCGCCCGGCAAACGGCACGCCGACGCGATACGACTGGCGCGGTACCGGTGTGAAGTTGGCGACGACCAAAACCGGCGAGCCATCCTTACTCCAGCGTAACCACGCGTAAACGCTGTTGATCGCATCATCGCCAATCAACCACTGGAAGCCTTGCGGCGCGTCGTCCTGATCGTGCAGCGCCGGCTCTTCGCGATACAGCCGGTTGAGATCGCCAACCAGTTTCTGCACACCTTTGTGCTCGGAGTACTGCAGCAGGTACCAGTCCAGTTGCTGATCGTGGTTCCACTCGCGCCATTGGCCAAACTCGCAGCCCATGAACAGCAGCTTCTTGCCCGGATGCGTCCACATGAAGCTCAGATAGGCGCGCAGGTTGGCGAACTTCTGCCAGCGGTCGCCGGGCATCTTGTCGATCAGCGAGTGCTTGCCGTGCACCACTTCGTCGTGGGAAATCGGCAGGATGAAGCGTTCCGACCAGGCATAGACCAGACCAAAGCTCAACTCGTTGTGGTGATGGGCGCGGTACACCGGGTCCTGCTGGATGTAGTGCAGCGAATCGTGCATCCAGCCCATGTTCCATTTGTAGGAAAAGCCCAGGCCGCCCTGCTGGGTACTCTGGCTGACGCCCGGCCATGCGGTGGACTCTTCGGCGATCACCAGCGCACCCGGCGCTTCCAGTTCAACCACGTCGTTCAAATGACGCAGGAAGTCGATGGCCTCCAGGTTCTCGCGACCACCGTGACGATTCGGTACCCACTCGCCCGCTTTACGCGAATAGTCGCGATACAGCATCGAGGCCACCGCATCGACACGCAGGCCGTCGATATGGAAGTGTTTCAGCCAGTGCAGCGCCGAGGCCAGCATGTAGCCGTGCACTTCAGTACGGCCGAGGTTGTAGATCAGCGTGTCCCAATCCTGATGGAAGCCTTCCAGAGGATTGCCGTACTCGTACAGCGCGGTGCCGTCGAACTGCGCCAGGCCGTGGGTATCGGTGGGGAAATGCGCCGGCACCCAATCGAGAATCACACCGATGTCGGCCTGGTGACAGGCGTTGACGAACGCGGCGAACTGATCCGGCGTGCCGTAACGCGCGCTCGGCGCGAACTGCGAAAGCAACTGATAACCCCAGGAACCACCGAACGGGTGCTCCATGATCGGCATCAATTCGATATGGGTGAATCCCAGCTCTTTCACATAAGGAATCAGCCGCTCGGCCAGTTCCGGCCAGGTGTACTGGCGCGCAACCTCGCCGAGATCATCCAGTTCGCACTGCCAGGAGCCGGCGTGCAACTCGTAGATCGACAAAGGCTTGGAACGCTGCTGGCGATCCTGACGGGAATTCATCCACTCGTGATCCTGCCAGTCGATTTGCAACGGCGAGGCGACTTTCGAGGCGGTGTCCGGTGGCAGGCTGGTGGCCAGCGCCATCGGGTCGGCCTTGAGCGGCAGAATGCCGTGGGCGCCGAGGATTTCGTACTTGTACAACTCCCCCGCTTGCAAACGCGGAATGAACAACTCCCACACGCCCGAAGGGTGGCGCAGACGCATCGGGTGACGGCGACCGTCCCAGACGTTGAAATCGCCGACCACCGAAACACGGCGGGCATTCGGCGCCCACACGGCAAAGCGCACACCGTCCACGCCATCAACGGTTTTCAGCTGCGCACCGAGGCAAGCACTGAGGTCACGGTGATTGCCTTCGGCGAACAGATACAAATCCATTTCGCCGAGCAGCTGACCAAAGCTGTACGGATCTTCGGCGACCTGCTCGCCACCGGCCCAGCGCGTACGCAACAGGTACGGTCGCGCCTGATCGAAATGGCCGACAAACAGCCCCGGCGTCTCGGTCATCTCCAGCGGGCCAAGCTCTTCACCGCTGTCCTTGTCTAGCACCGCCACACTCAGCGCACCGGGCAGATAAGCGCGGATGAACTGCCCGCCGGCGCCATCGCCGTGCGGGCCGAGAATGGAAAACGGGTCCTGATGTTCGGCGCGTACCAAGGCATCAATGTCGCGTGCCGAGGGTAACAATGCTTCCTTTACCACACCCTGTTCCTTGTTCGAGAAACTCATGACTACTCTCCACCAAGATCGGAAAAGGGTTTAAGCCCTGTCAATAATCCATACAAGCCGTGCAATGGCACAGGCAGCCACGTTGGGCGGTTTTCCGCCTCGTAGGCCACTTCATAAGCAGCTTTTTCCAGGCCAAACAACGCCAGTGCGGCGTCGGCACCCTCAGGATCCTGCCAGGCATGCTCAAGACTAGCTGCTGCCTCGCGGTATGCCTGGACAAATGCCTCGCGTGCTTCGCGCAGATAACGCTCGGCGACTCGTTTGCGCGCCGCTTCGGCTTCGACGCTGTTATCGACGTTGTGCACATTGATGGTCATCGCCGCTGCGTAATCGAACGAACGCAGTACGCCGCTGACATCCTTGTACGGGCTGTGCTTGCCGCGACGCTCACTCAACGGCCGCGCCGGTTCGCCCTCGAAGTCGATCAGGTAGGCATCGCCCTTGATCACCAGTACCTGACCCAGGTGCAAGTCGCCATGCACCCGAATGCGCAAGCCGCCAGTGGCTTTCTTCGCCAGATCCTGCACATGGGCAAGAATGGTTTTCTTCTCGTCGAGCAGACGCTTGACCAGTTTCTGGTCCGCCGCGTTCAACTCGCCTTGATGCTGCTTGAGCAGTTTCAAGGCATGTTCGACCTGGGCGGTGACATCCTTGGCCGTCGCGGCCATGTCCTTGCTCGACGACACTTGCGGCGCAAAGTCGGCGTTGTCGGTTGGCGCAGCGAGCACCTGATGCATCTCGCCCAGACGTTGGCCGAGCATGCCGGCGAAGTCCTTCAGCTCGCCCAAGGCGTTGTAATGCTGCTCCTGCTCGGACATGGCGTCGGCCAGTTCATCACGGAGCGCCCGTTCGAGGTTGTTCTGCGTCCATTCCCATGCATCGCCCTGATTGCTCAGATAGCCCTGAGCGATCATCAGCAGATTGTCTTCACCCTGCGCATCGCGGCGAATCACCGAACCCAGCAGTGGCGAGATATTGGCAAACCCGGCCTCGGTCAGGTAAGCGCTCATCTCCAGTTCCGGGTGTACGCCAGAAGCGACTTTGCGTATCAGCTTAAGCACCAGGCTGTTGCCGACAACCACGGAGCTGTTCGATTGCTCGGCCGACAGGTAGCGCACATCCGACTCGGCGCCGAGGCCGAGCTTTTCCAGATGATCTGTCTGTTCGAAGCGGATTTCGCCTTCGATCGACTCCAGTACGGTGTTGTTCTGCATGCCTTGCAGAACGGCGCGGACGAAGGTTTCCAGACTGAACGCATCGGTAATCAGGCCGACCTGACGCACACGGCGTACACGCGATAGCGCCAATTGCTGCGGCAACGGCGGGCCGACATGGTCTTCGCCAATGAAGCCGAACGGCAGTTGATAACGGTTGGTCTGGCCACCGCTGGTAACTTCGATTTCGCTGAGCAGCACTGGATGCTGGGCATCACCGAAACGCACGCCATAAGCCAGATTGACCTTCTCGATCGCCGCGTCCTTGCCGGCGAACCAGCGACGGTTCTGCAGCCAGCTCGGCAGAATGCTTTGTTCCAGCGTCGTACGCGACGGCGCTTCGAGCAGCTCTTCCATGCGTTTTTTCAGTACCAGCGTGGTGAAGTCCGGCAGGCTCTGCGCCGGTTCGACGTGCCAGCTCGGCATCTGGTTTTCCGCCGCGAGTGCGAACCAATAGAAGCCATAAGGCGCCAGGGTCAGAAGGAAATTCAACTGACCGATCGGCGGGAACGCGTTACCGCCGAGCATTTCCACCGGCACCATGCCGACGTACGCCGACAGATCCAGCTCGACTGCTTGCGCACTGCGCGAGACGTTGGCCACGCACAGGATGATTTCGTGCTTGCCATCGACATCGGTGTATTCGCGGGTGTAAGCCAGCACGCGACGGTTGGCCGGCGAGAGCATTTTCAACGTGCCACGGCCGAACGCTTTCGATTGCTTGCGCACGGCCAGCAGGCGCCGCGTCCAGTTCAACAGCGAATGCGGATCCCCGGACTGGGTTTCGACGTTGACCGACTGATAGCCATACTGCGGGTCCATGATCGGCGGCAGTACCAGACTGGCCGGATCGGCGCGGGAGAAACCGCCGTTGCGGTCGATCGACCATTGCATCGGCGTACGGACGCCGTCGCGGTCGCCGAGGTAGATGTTGTCGCCCATGCCGATTTCGTCGCCGTAATACAGGGTTGGCGTGCCGGGCATCGACAGCAGCAGGCTGTTGAGCAGTTCGATGCGGCGACGGTCGCGTTCCATCAACGGTGCGAGACGACGGCGAATACCGAGGTTGATCCGCGCGCGACGGTCAGCCGCGTAGTAGTTCCACAGGTAATCGCGCTCGCGGTCGGTGACCATTTCCAGGGTCAGCTCATCGTGGTTGCGCAGAAAAATCGCCCACTGGCAATTCGCCGGAATTTCCGGGGTCTGCCGGAGAATGTCGGTAATCGGGAAGCGATCTTCCTGCGCCAGCGCCATGTACATGCGCGGCATCAGCGGGAAGTGGAAGGCCATGTGGCATTCGTCGCCATTGACGCCAGCGGCATCGGTGTCACCGAAATACAGCTGTGTGTCTTCCGGCCACTGATTGGCCTCGGCCAGCAGCATGCGATCGGGATAGTTGGCGTCGATCTCGGCACGGATCTGCTTGAGGACGTCGTGGGTCTCGGGCAGGTTTTCGTTGTTGGTGCCGTCGCGCTCGATCAGGTACGGAATCGCATCGAGGCGCAGGCCGTCGATACCCATGTCGAGCCAGTAACGCATTACCGACAGCACGGCTTTCATCACTTGCGGATTGTCGAAGTTCAGATCCGGCTGGTGCGAGTAGAAGCGGTGCCAGAAGTACTGACCGGCGACCGGGTCCCAGGTCCAGTTGGACTTTTCAGTGTCGAGAAAGATGATTCGCGTGCCGTCGTATTTCTGATCGTCATCGGACCACACGTAGAAATCCCGCGCCGCCGAACCCGGCTTGGCTTTACGTGCACGCTGGAACCACGGGTGCTGGTCGGACGTGTGGTTGATGACCAGCTCGGTGATCACCCGCAGCCCGCGCTTGTGCGCTTCGGCAATGAAGCGCTTGGCGTCGGCCATGGTCCCGTAGTCGCTGTGCACGCCACGGTATTCGGCGATGTCGTAACCGTCGTCGCGACGTGGCGAGGGATAGAACGGCAGCAGCCAGATGGTATTGACGCCGAGGTCGGCAATGTAATCGAGTTTGGCGATAAGCCCGGGAAAGTCGCCGATCCCGTCATTGTTGGAGTCGAAAAACGATTTGACGTGAACCTGATAGATCACCGCGTCCTTGTACCAGAGCGGGTCTTTGATGAAGGCGGCTGCCTTGGGTTTCTTCGCCATGTGGAACTCCTGTTGAATACTTTATGGGCGTCCCACGACGATCGTTCCCACGCTCTGCGTGGGAATGCCGCCATGGACGCTCTGCGTCCGCTTTGGGACGCGGAGCGTCCCGGGATGCATTCCCACGCAGAGCGTGGGAACGATCATTACGTGGCGCTGATCCGCCAAATCC